>JBLNAA010000018.1:0-24353 GCA_050259135.1 Methylocystaceae bacterium
TTCAGGTGACCGACTTCAGAGTTGCCCATTTGCCCATCCGGCAGACCTACATAAAGACCAGAAGTATTCAATTCGGTATAAGGGTAATCGGCAGCCAGCTGCTCAAAATTACAGGGTTTGGCTGCTAATACCGCATTACCAGCCTCCTCCCGGCGAACTCCCCAGCCATCCAGGACCATTAACACCACTGGATGCTTCATGGCTATAAACTCCTTCCACTGGTTATAATCGACCAGAATTTGGCCGGGTTCAAACTGGCTCCTCCCACCAGGGCACCGTCAATATCCGGTTGACTGAGTAGGGCTTTCGCATTATCCGGAGAAACACTACCGCCGTAAAGTATCTGGGTTTGAGCGGCTATCGATGACCCGAGTGCATTCTGCAGCCATACCCGGATAAAAGATGCCATTTCCTGTGCGTCAGCCGTAGAGGCTGTCTTACCAGTACCGATAGCCCAGACCGGTTCATAGGCGACTACTAATGACCCCGGGTTAAAATCAAGATCAGCCAGAGCGCCCTGTAACTGTCCAGCTACCGCAGATTGCGCTTGATCATTATTGCGCTGGGCTTCACTTTCGCCGACACATACTATGGGAATTAAACCATTAGCCAGTGCATAGCAGGTTTTCTCCCGTACCAGGCTGTCATCTTCCCCCATTAATTGACGGCGTTCAGAATGCCCAATTATTACATAAGTACAGCCAACATCCTTTAACATGGCAACCGATATCTCACCGGTAAATGCTCCGTTGTCTTTGTTATAGCAGTTTTGGGCTCCCAACTTGACTCCCGCCGGTAATCCTTTTACAATCAGGTCTAACCAGACGTAAGGAGGGCAAATAACCGTTAGTATTCCCTCCGCTGGCCGATATAAGCGGCTGAATTCCTGCAGAAACGCTTCTGCTTCCTGGCGGCTCATATTCATCTTCCAGTTCCCGGCAATTAACTTGCTTCGCGTAACCATCACTCCCTTTACGCGTAACATCCACAGGCCACCAGACCTGGCAGCTTAAGGCCTTCCAGGTATTCCAGAGCGGCACCGCCGCCGGTAGATATATGGGTAACCTCATTTTCCAGACCTAATTTGTAGATAGTAGCAATCGAGTCGCCGCCGCCGATAACACTGATGGCGGTTGAATCAGCTACGGCCCGGGCTACTCCTTCGGTACCGCCAGCGAACTGTTCATATTCATAAACTCCCATGGGGCCATTCCATATAATACTGCGCGCCTTTTTAATGGCCTGGGCATACAACTCGACCGTACGAGGGCCGATATCTAAAATCATATCATCAGGTTTTATCTGGTCAATTGCTACGGTCGCAGCAGCAGCATCAGCACCCAGATGATCGGAGACTACAACATCGGTCGGCAATAATATTTGTACCCCACGCGATGATGCTTCAGCCAGTAGATTTCGGGCTTCTTCCAGCAAACCTGATTCCAGCAGTGATTTACCCACTTCAAAGCCCTGGGCTTTCAGAAAGGTGTTGGCCATTCCCCCGCCAATAATCACAATATCGACCTGACGGATAAGATTCCTTAACAGCCCCAACTTGTCGGAAACTTTGGCTCCCCCGGTTATCGCCATTTTGGGCTTTTCCGGATTAGCCAGCACCAGGTTCAGCATTTTAACTTCTTTGTCCACTAAAAGGCCGCTGTAGCAGGGCAGATATTCTGCTACTCCGGCAGTCGAGGCATGCGCGCGATGGGCGGTACCAAAGGCATCATTGACATAAACATCAGCCAGAGCCGCCAATTCCCTGGCAAAAGCCGGGTCATTTTTCTCTTCTTCGGCATGAAAGCGAACATTTTCCAGAACAATAACCTCGCCAGGCTTCAGGTTTTTAACTGCCTGTTTGATTGGTTCTCCCACGCAATCACCCAACAGTTCTACCGGAGTGTTAAGCAGCTGAGACAATCTTCTGGCTACTGGCGCCAATGATAACTCCGGTACAAATTTTCCCTTCGGACGGCCCAGATGGGAAACCACCACTACCCGATTGTTATGGCGGCGCAGGAGATCAATGGTGGGCAGTGCTTCCCTTATGCGGGTATCATCAATTATTTCTCCGGATTTATCGAGTGGAACATTGAAGTCCACTCGCAGTAATACAGTTTTGTTCTCTAAACGGGCTTCTGACAATCCTGTCATAAAAACTTCCCCCTCCTCTAACTGGCCAGCCGAAGGTTATCTTTTCTGTCCCATAAAAGCAGCGAGATCAACTACCCGGTTGGAATATCCCCATTCATTGTCATACCAGGCGATTATCTTAACCAGGTTGCCGTCAATAACCATAGTCGACAAGGCATCAACAATCGAAGAATGCGGGTCACCGTTAAAATCACTGGAAACTAGTGGCTCATCGCAGTATTCCAGAATACCCTTTAACGAACCCGCTGCTGCGCTCTTAAGTGCTTGATTGATGTCTTCTACGGTAGAAGGTTTTTTAAGTTCAGCCACTAAGTCCACCATCGACACATTCGGGGTCGGAACCCGTACCGACGTACCATTTAATTTACCCTTTAATTCCGGTATAACTAATCCGATAGCTTTTGCGGCACCGGTCGTTGTCGGTATCATAGACATTCCGGCGGCCCGGGCTCGGCGCAGGTCCTTGTGGGGAAGGTCCAGTATTCTCTGGTCATTGGTATACGAATGTACCGTGGTCATCATCCCGCGAACGATTCCAAATTGGTCATTTAAGACCTTGGTTACCGGAGCCAGGCAATTGGTGGTACAGGAGGCGTTAGAAACAATCTGCATAGTATCAGGGTTATAAATATGTTCGTTTACACCCATCACGAAAGTGGCATCCACTTCCTTGCCGGGTGCAGTAATTATTACTTTTCTTCCGCCGGCTTTAAGATGAGCTTCTGCCTTGGCACGTTCGGTAAATTTTCCGGTGGACTCAATAATGATATCAGCCCCGATTTGTCCCCAGGGCAAATTCTCCGGTTTTGAATCAGAGTAATAAGCGATTTCCCTACCATCAATCACCAAACTCTGGTCATTAATTTCCACTTGCCCCGGCCAACGCCCATGCACCGAATCATACTTAAATAGGTGGGCACTTGTTTTTAGGTCACCAAGATCATTGATGGCCACTAATTCAAGATCCTTCCGTTCCAATATGATTCGACTCACCAGCCTGCCGATACGTCCAAATCCGTTAACCGCTACTTTCGTTGCCATCTTGCCAGTCCTTCCTTTCTGTCTACCCATTAGCATCACGCATTGCCGCTATTTTTAAACTCAGTTAATATGGTACGGGCAGCCCCTTCGTCAGTCACCAACACCCCCCCCGGAAGTCCATTTAAAACCGCCCCCATCGCCTTTGCTTTATTTGACCCTCCCGCTACTGCAATTCGGGTCGCCACTCTGGAAACGTCATTGATGTCCAATCCAGGACCAGGCAGACTGTACACCACTTCACCCTGCTCGTTGAAAAAATGGCGAAATGCCTCCCCGACTGCCTGCCGGGCTTCCAATACGCCGATTCCCTGGGCTGATATCCCCCGGCGTGTAGCCATCTCCAACGCTGAACCGATACCAAAAACCACCAGGTCACAATTCTTTATCCGGGACAACAGTTCAGCAATGTTGCGGTCATGCAGTAATTGATGCATGGCCTCTGGTTCTAATTGGTCAGGGATGTGAAGCAGCCGATAGGTGGTATCAAGGTTGCGGGCTATATGTGCAGCAATGGCGTTAGCCTGATCCTCCATCTCCTGGCCAACGCCGCCCCGAGCGGGAAGCACCATGGCAACCCGGGGGAAACGCTCGCCCATACCGGCTTGAGCCAGCTCGCGCAGGGTGGTGCCGCCGGTAACCGCTACCGAACAGCCATCAAAAAGATATTGCTTTAAAGTGGCAGCTCCTGCCCGCCCGAGATCTTTTTTGGCGTAGCCGTCCACATAGGAGTCTCCGGGAACTACTACCACTTCCTGCAGTTGAAACCTTACCTGCAGCTCTCTGGCCAACCCCTGCAGGTTTTCCAAATAAGGTACCAGCCTATCACTTTCTCGTAGTAATTCTTCACCCTCATTGGTCAATACCAGACCCGCACCGGTAGTAATTATTGCGGAACGTTCTCGCAGCCAATCCAGCTCTGAACGTGCACTGCGCTCACTAACTTTCAGATTTTGAGCTAGCTGCCGCCGTCCAATAGGCTGATGATGGGCTATTTCCCGCAGCAGGTAATAGCGAAGCCTGGCGGTTTCCAATGCTTCAGGCGCTAATCTGGCTAAACCTTGAACCCATTGTTCCAATCTTCGCACCCCCTCGGGACGTATAATTTCCTCAGGGACAATTTTGTCCCGGCAAGGTTAATGATACACCACATTTTTTAAAATTGCCTTATATATTATAGCACATTAATTAAAAAAGGTTTTATTTTGGATATTCCTATCGGCAATTTGGTTAAATAAGCGATTTAATACCGCTTACGGGCTGACCCCTGGGCAATACCCATCTCAGCTCGATATTTGGCTACCGTACGACGTGAACAGGTAACCCCCTGTTCCTGCAGCAAATCTGCGATTTGCTTATCCGACAATGGGTTAGCGCGATCTTCAGCTTCAATTAATTCCTGAATCAGGCGTTTGGTGGCCCGGGCAGAGACAGTTTCATCTAAATCCTGTCCTTTTAAGCTCGATGAGAAGAAGAATTTCAGTTCAAACACCCCTCGGGGAGTCTGGATATATTTATTCGTAGTAGCCCGGCTAATCGTCGATTCGTGAACCTCAACCCTGTCTGCTACCTGTTTTAAGGTTAAAGGCTTTAAATATTTAATACCATGATCAAGGAAATCCTTTTGCATTTCCACCAGGCACGATGCTACTCGGAAAAGGGTAAGTTTACGATGCTCTATACTTTTTATCAGCCATATAGCAGACGCTAAACGGTCTTCCATGTATTTTTGCTCATCCCGCGAAAACTGCTGCGGATTTTTAAGTAACCCCTGGTAGAGTTGATTAACACGCAGGCCAGGCACTCGATAATCGTTTAATGAAACTACATATTGATCATCAATTTTATCTACCAGAATGTCCGGTACGATGTAACGCGGCTCATCCCCACCGCTGAACTGATTACCCGGGTGCGGGTTAAGGGTCCTGAGCTGATCACACAGGTTTTGAACCTCATGAACAGTTATTCCCAGAGCCCGAGCAACTGATTTCAGCTTATTGACAGCGACTTCCGGCAAATACTTATTTATTAACTCCAGTAATAACGGGGTAGCTTTGCCTTGAGCTTTAAGCTGCAGGGTCAGGGTTTCTTTGATATCACGTGCTCCTACCCCGGCCGGGTCAAATCCTTGTACCAATTTTAGAACATCAGACACCGTTTCTGATGGAACAGCCAGGGCCAAAGCGATCTCTTCAACTGTTACCGCCAGGTAACCTCGATCATCAATGCATCCGATCAAATATTCACCAATCCGCTGATCCTCAGGACTATTTATGGCTAAATGCAGCTGCAGAAGCAGGTATTCCTGCAAAGTATTACCGGTTGCAGCCATACTGGCACCAGACTTTTCCTCACCGGTTGGGTTACTAAAGCCCAAATCGCTGCGATCAGAGAAATACTCTACCCAGTCTGCCATTTCCTCCAACTGAGCTGGTTCTTCACCAGAATCCGTATTTACCTCTTCTTTGGAGCTATTTTCCTCACTTAATTCCAAAAAAGGGTTTTGTTCCATTTCTTGATCAATATACTCCTCCAATTCCGGTGCCGACATCTGCAGTATAGCAATGGCCTGACGTAATTCGGGAGTAATTAATAACTTTTGCTGCTGTTCCAGGTTAATCTCATAATTTAAACGCAATGGTATCTCCTTTACGTTAACCGATCAGCCGGTAACAAACGCTGTGCCAGTTCTTCCAGCCTGCGTAACCGATAGGCCACACCTGATTTGGGCATGGGCGGTTCCAGCATCGCCCCTAACTCCTTCAATGAGCAATCGGGATAATCAACCCGTAATAAGCCGATATCCCTCCAGCTTTCAGGTATGGTTTCCAGTCCGAACTGTTCAATCAGCTGTTCAATCAACTCTTTCTGTCGCATCGCCGCCTGGACCGTCTTTTCCAGATTGGCGGTTTCACAGTTAACCTGCCGGTTGACCTGATTGCGTACTGATTTAACGATACGAGCGTTTTCAAAAGCCAGTAAACTGGTATTGGCACCGCCCAACCGGAGCAGATCAACAATGCTTTCACTATCTTTAATATAAACCAGATGAGTCTGCTTGCGTTCCGCCGGACGGGCTTTTACCTTTTCCCGCTCTAACATTCGGCATAAATCACGTGCTGTTTCCGGATAAGGAACAATAATTTCCAGATGATAATTACCCTCCGGGCGATTAACCGAACCTCTTGCTAGAAATGCTCCCCGCAGATAGGCCCGGCGGCAGCAGCGGGACCTGGTAATTTCTTGGCTGACACCGTAAATTAGTTCCCCATTCCGCATTATGCCCAATTCTTCAAGTATTGAATCCTTTTCCTTAGGAAGTTCCGCTTTAACCAGATAATAATTACCTTTTTTCAAACGGCTGTTTTTCCCCATCATAACCGATATCGGCAATTTATAAAGACTCTTAAACAGCTTGAATACCTTACGTGCTACCGCCGGGTTTTCCGTATTAACCATTAATACCAGGCGCCCAGTGTTAATCTGCAGAGAACCGCTCATCTTTAGCATGGCCGCTAATTCAGCCTTTTGACAGCAGGGACGGACAGCATTAACCCGGGCCATTTCATTCTTGGCTTGAAAGGAAAAACTCATGACCCTTTAACCCCCTTGGCGGTGGCCAGTAATCCTACCAGGACCCGGGAAAGCCTTTCTGAATCATGCCACGCTAATACCCCTTCACCCAATAAATCAGCCAGTACCGGTTTGATATTCATAACTTCAACTGCGGGCTCAAAATAGGTTACCGGATAAGCTTCCTCCAGGGCGTAACGCTGGGCTACTTCCTCAGTGATTGCCCGGTTATTGACAATAACATAATCGAGACAAGGTTGTTCCACATGCCGGTAAATTACCTTCAGATGATCAGCTACGGAAAAGCCATCGGTTTCACCGTGTTCGGTCATTATATTGCACACATAAACCCGGGGGCAATTAGCAGCAATAACAGCTGCCTTAATAGCTGGCACCATTAAGTTAGGCACCACACTGGTAAATAAACTGCCTGGCCCCATAATGATCAGGTCAGCTTCAGCAATAGCCTGCAGTGCCTCTGATGGCGGATCAACCGCCCCTGGCTCAATAAAAATTCTTTTAATGGGAGCATGGTAGTTGCGGATAGCGGTTTCACCATGAACAACCTGGCCATCACCCATTTCGGCACCGAGGGTTACCATCTGCAGTGCTGCCGGCAGTACCCTTCCCCTTACCGCCAATATTTTACTGACTTCGGTTACCGCAGTCATAAAATCGCCGGTTATTTCGGTCATAACCGTTAACAACAGGTTTCCCAGTGTATGACCCTGCAGCCCTTCCCCTTGCTGAAACCGGTATTGGATTACCTGTTCCATCAGGCTTTCCCGGCTGGCCAATGCTACCAGGCACCTTCTGATATCTCCCGGCGGCATCATCCCCAATTCCCGCCTGAGACGGCCTGAACTGCCGCCATCATCGGAAACAGTAACAATAGCAGTCAATTTTTCAGTATAATTCTTCAGCCCTCGCAAGAGCATGGAAAGGCCGGTTCCCCCTCCCAATACTACCAGGCGAGGCTCAATTTCGTTTTTCACACCCGGTTACCCCCGGTCCTTTTTTCTTTGCACATCCCGATGCTTTACCACAACTTCATAACCATGCTCACGCAAAAAGGCTCCCAACGCTTCGGAGAGGGCTACTGACCGATGCTGCCCGCCGGTACAACCCACAGCTATCATTAAGTGAGCCTTACCTTCATGAATATAATGCGGAAGCAGGAAACTGAGAAATCCATAAAGACGTTCATTGAACTCGGCAGTAACGGGATTATCCATGACATAACGGGCAACCGCCTGATCCAGGCCGGTAAATTCTCGCAGTTCGTCCAAATAATAGGGATTGGGCAGGAAACGTACGTCCAACACCAAATCCGCATCCATGGGAATACTCCATTTATAACCAAATGACACTATGCTGATACTGAAATTTTTAAGGCCCTGGTCTGAGCCAAAGAGCCGAATACATTCCTCTTTGAACTGTTGAGGAGACAAATCGGAAGTATCAATAATAATGCTGGCCTGCCCCCTCAGGTCCTCCAGCATTGATCGCTCCAGCATAATGGCGTCCTGCAGGCTTCCCGAAGCTTGCAGGGGATGCCGCCGCCGTGATTCTTTAAAGCGTCTTATGAGAACATCGACCGAGGTATCCAGGAACAAAATGCGATAGGTATAACCAAGATCATGGATTTCCTTTAATGCATCCGATAAATCGCCAAAGAATTGTCCCCCGCGGACATCAATACCAAAGGCCACCCGTTTGATGCCATCGGTTGCATGATCAGCCAATTCAATAAACTTGGTCAAAAGCGAGGGCGGCAGGTTATCGACGCAGAAGTAACCCAGGTCCTCCAGACAGCTGGCAGCCATAGTTTTACCAGCCCCTGAGAGTCCGGTAATAATAACAATTTCGGTCCCTTTCACCTGCTGATCTGCCATGCTTTTCCTCCTAGTTCTTCTACCGCCCATATTCTTTATTATACATTATACAGTTTGGGGGTTACCGGGTTAAACCTGATAACGCCGACAACGATCCAGATATTTAGCCACTTGCTGCTGATAATACTCCCGCTTTTCCAGATAATCGGAACGTCCCAGCAAACTATAGGTTATATTTTTGCCTTCTTCCACTCCCGGCTGATTAAAGGCATCGATTTCCCATATATAAGCTATATACGCTACCAGCATCTGATAAAAGTAGAACAAGGCACCCAGACACAAAGGTGATTGCTCAGCCAGGGTTATCTGATAGCAGGGATGCCCGGTATTAAAAAGGCTGATCTGGGTTGCGAGCTGTTCTACCTCTAACTGGTGCTGCAAACTATGCCCCGACAGATAAGCATACTCTTTTTCGCTGCCTGTAAACTGAGGGATAACTAACTGCTCCCCTTGGTCTTGTATTCCAATAAACCCGTATATCTTGTCAGCCGGCCCTTCCTTAAACAACTGTAACAGGGAATGCTGATCCGTAGCCCCGACACACGCCAGCGGCGTACTACCCGCATGGATAGTCTCCCCCGCCAGATTAGTTTTCTTGCCCAGGCTTTCAGCCCACAGCTGCATATACCATAGCCCAAAGTCAGTCAGGATACTGGCATAATTGAATAGAACATGTATCAACTTGCCCTGATCCCGCTGCAGACTAAACAACTGATCTCCTAACTTAAACAGCGGACTGGCGGCGGCGTCATTGAGCAGGGAAGCCTGAACTGCCCGCGCCCCCTTAACCAGCTGACTGATGTCAACTCCGGTTATGGCAGCTGGCAGCAATCCTGCCGCCGACAGCACAGAATAACGCCCTGGCAGCCGGGAAGGCAGATGTACCAGATGACAGCCTATACGTTCCGCCAGATGATTGATCCCATTATCACCGCCGTCACAAATTATTACGGTATCTTCCAGGGTTCCCCCGGCTTCCCTGACCTGATTCGAAAAATACATAAAAGCAGCAGCCGTCTCGGGAGTTGACCCGGATTTACTCACATAAATCAGGCAGGTCTTCTTAAGATCAATCTGGGCCTCGGTCTCTCTAATCAGTACCGAATCGAGGTTATCCAGGATAAACAATTGTGGACCTTCATTTTTTAAATTATAGTGCGGACCTTTAACAAAACTTATAATTGCCCGGGCGCCCAGTGCCGAACCACCGATACCCAGCACTAATACATATTCATAACGGCTGCGTATATGTAAGGCCAGCTGCTGCAGCCTGGCAATCTCGTTATCAGCAGTTAAGGCCAGAGTAACCGGTAACTGCCCGTTTTTTACCGTTTCGATAAACTCTTTCTGTACTCGTAGTGGAGCTGTATACCCTGCTCCGGATAAATGGCCTAGATCCAATGTAAAAATCAAAAATTTACCTCCCCAATATCTAGAGCCTTTATTTTGAGTCTATGTTTACTAACTCATATTTGCGGCTGCCCAAGCCCATCAATTCACCGTAGGCCACCTGCGGTTCCCAGTCAACTCCCGGGTGAATAGCCCTAAAAATATCCTCGCCCGGAACCAGGCCATCCAGCATACTGCCGCTTACCACCGGCATGGCATTAACCAGATCACAGCTGGCCTGATCAATAGCCACCGGATCCAGGGAAGCCAGAATGCCCACATCCGGAATAACCGCCAGGTCATTAAAACCATAACAATCACATTCCGGGCTAACATCAGCCACCAGGTTGATATAACCAACCTTGCCAGTTTTATTTTTAACTGCCCCCAGGGCATACTCGACAATCTTCTCCTGTACGGACTGGGGGGTGGTCCTCCAGCTGATACCGATGGCTTCGTAGACACAGGTTACTGCACATTCGCCGCAGCCCCAGCAGCGTTCCTTATTTATACTGGCTTTCTGGGGTTTTTCACCCACCATTTCAATTGCCTCAGCCGGGCACCACACCTTGCAGCGTTGACAGCTGTGGCACTTGTCTTCCTTAACCCGCGGCAGTACATCAGAATGCATCTGCTGCTTCCCGCTGCGCGAACCCAGTCCCATGCCCAAATTCTTAATGGCCCCGCCAAAGCCTGTCAACTCATGACCTTTGAAGTGACTGATCACCATCATGGCATCGGCGTGCACGGCGGCGCTGCCGATATTTACTTCTTTGAAATGTTTTCCGTCAACTGGTACTTTAACAAAATCCTTGCCGGCCAAACCGTCAGCGATGACCAGAGGCGCTCCTACCACGGTATAATCAAAACCATTGAGCAAGGCGGTCTGCAAATGATCAACCGCATTGGCCCGAGTACCCCGATACAGGGTGTTAGCATCGGTTAAAAAGGGTTTTCCCCCCTGGTCGCGGACCCAATCTACTACCCGTCGCAGATATTGAGGCCGAATATAGGCAAGATTGCCCATTTCGCCGAAGTGAACCTTGATAGCCACCAAATCTCCTGGCTTAATAATAGTTTTAAATTCTGGCTTTTTTAGCAAACTGTCCAGCTTATCCAGCATACCTTTGCCGCTTTTAGTCCGCATATTGGTAAAATAAACTTTTGCTGCCACGATTTTAACCTCCAGTGTTTTGTATATATTATCGTCCCAATACCTCATGCCACAAATAGGCAGCCAACCTATCAATTTCCGTATAGGTGAAGATTGGTTCCTCCGCCTGTAAGCCCTGCAGGTCGGTTACAACAGCTACCACCCCGCTAATATCAAGCCGCTCTTCGGATATTCCCTGGCGGATAAGTTCCACTTTAACTCCCGGGTGGTTCTTATATCCTTCCACCAAAACCAGATCACAATCATCCAGATACCCCAAAATATCATTCGGTCCAGGAGGCTGCGCTGTACGGCGGTGGATTGTAAAGGATTCGGGACCGGCAACGGCAACTACCTCCACCCCGGAGGTATAATAGCTGTGAGAATCCTTGCCGGCTACATCCAGGTCATAACCATGCGATGCATGTTTAAGTACTGCCACCTTAATGCCCTGCTGCCGGAACCAGCCTGCCAGTTGTCTTACTACCATGGTTTTACCAGTGTTGGAGTACCCAACTACCGCCAGTGTTTGCACTGCATTCCCTCCTTAATTGAATCAAACCCGGTGTCAGTTCCTGCTCATTTACTACAACTGTCACTGCTAAATCGGCCATTTAACCATCATCAACCTGCCTGGTATTTGTTTACCTGACAGCGCGTATAAATATCCATTCTATCATCAGATATTATCGCTAGATTGCCCTGCCTAAAAATACTACATCTTCACCGATAAAACCTTTTTACCGCGATAGATAAATTTAAACGGAAGGCTGCCGCGGCCGGTAACCTTCCGTTTTAGTATCCATTATTTATATCTGTTATTAACAATTTTAGCCTTGCATAAATTGATACAGCCGATAGCCTCCGCTGATATTCTTGGATTTAAATCCATTCTGTTTCAGGATACGATTGGCTATATAGCTGCGCAGACCTACCGCACAATAAGCCATTATTTCTCGATCAGGCGGCAGTTCATTCAGACGGTTCCTTAAATCGTCTACCGGAATATTGATAGAGCCGGGAACCGCTCCTCTTGCTACTTCTGCCGGAGTCCGAACATCCAATAAGACTGCTCCCTCTCTTTGTCTGGTTTCTACTTCCGGCCAATGTATAACCTCCACCAGGCCCCGCAGCACATTGCTGGCTGCATAGGCAGTCATGTTGACCGGGTCTTTAGCTGAAGAAAATGGCGGTGCATAAGCCAGCTCCAGTTCCTGCAGATCATATACCGTCATTCGGTTGCGTACCGCTGCTGCTAAAACATCGATACGTTTGTCCACCCCTTCCTGACCCACAATCTGTGCCCCCAAAACCCGTCCATCATTAGGGGCAAACAGCAATTTGATCGTCATCTGGCTGGCCCCGGGATAATAGGTGGCATGCGAATTGGGATGGGTATGCACAGCCAGATAGGGAATCGCCATCCGCCGCAGACTTTTTTCATTAAGCCCGGTGCTGGCTACCACCGTAGGACCAAAGCGCAGGATTGATGTTCCCTGTACACCATTATAGCTGGTTGGAATACCCGCAATATTATTAGCAGCAATCCATCCCTGGCGATTGGCTGGACTGGCTAAGGGGAGCTGCATCTCTTCACCGCTGATTATATCCTTGACTTCCACTGCATCACCGGCAGCATAAATCCAGGGATCAGAGGTCTGCATAAATTCATTTACTTTGATGCCGCCCCGTTTCCCGGTGGCCAGACTTGCTTCCCGGGCCAGTTTGGACTCCGGTCGTACTCCAGCCCCTAGAATTATCAGATCAGCGGTTAATTTTTGGCCGCTGTCGAGCGATGCTGCCGTGACCCTGGGTTCGCCTTCCAACCCGGTTACTCTGGTGTTAAGATACAGTTCAACTCCATTCTGCCGCAGTGAGTAATGAAGAATAGCCGCCATTTCCGGGTCCAAGCTGGCCATAACCTGCGATGATGCCTCCACCAGAGCTACCTCGAGCCCGCGCTCCAACATCATTTCTGCCATCTCCAAGCCGACAAAACCACCGCCAATGATAACCGCCTGACGGGCATCAGTGCTTTCCACATATTGTTTAATCCGGTCACTGTCTGGTATATTGCGTACCATAAAAACATTTTTACCAGTGACGCCGGGGATGTCCGGGATTATCGGTGCGGCACCCGGGCAGAGGATAAGATAGTCATAACTTTCTTTATACTCTGTACCTCGAGCCAGGTCATTGATCACCACCACTTTTTGATCCGGCTCAATTCTGATCGCCTCATTAAGGGTGCGGACATCAATATTAAATCGACTGCGCATCGCCGCCGGAGTTTGTACCAGCAGACTCTGCCTGGCTGGTATGACCCCCCCTACATAATAGGGCAGCCCGCAATTAGCAAATGAAATATCAGCCCCTCTTTCCAACATGACGATTTCCGCTTCTTCATCCAACCGCCGCAGACGGGCCGCAGCACTGGCGCCTCCAGCTACCCCGCCGATAATAACTATCTTTTTACTCATCGGTACTCCCGCCTTCATTTTGATGTTATTATGGATCCTATCTATACTCTATAATACCCCCTGGGGGTATTAAAAGAATAAAATAATTTTTGTTCTAGTAAAGCACCTATATTAAAACAGCTTCATCGCCCACTCTTACCCATCCGGGAGATAAAACCCGGGCAAAGATTCCCTCTATCGGCATAACACAGGTTCCAACCTGCTGCTTAATGGCACATCCTTTATTGTGGCACTCCTTACCAATCTGGGTTACTTCTAACCAGGCCTCACCCACGTGCATTTTAGTGCCAATTGGTAAATTCTTAAGATCTAAACCATCCACAGTTAAGTTCTCAGCAAAAGATCCGTACTCAACATCAGCGCCCATTTGCCGCATTTTTTCTACACTGGACAGAGCCAAAAGGCTGACCTGTCGGTGTGCAAACCCGGCATGGGCATCTCCCACCAACCCTAATTCAGTTTCCAAATAGGCCTCACCCACATTATGTTTGATGGTTCCTTTTTTTTCAGATGTATTAACTGCCACTACTTTACCTCGACTCGTCTCCATATAAATCCCACTCCCCAATCAATTCAATCAATTCTGTTCCCGCGCCCCTTTGGTCTCTAACAAGCATGTCAGCAATTCTGGAACACCGGTTTCGATTAATACCTCCCACAACTCCATGAGTTCCTCAATGGTCACCACTTTGGCCTCTAACAGCAACTGTATGACCTGCCCATCTATAGCTGCAATCATGGTAGCAGCTAAGGCTCGGTTTAGTTTAGAAGGCGGGGTGGCATACATTCTATTCATTACCTTTTCGGTAGTGTCTACCCAACCATTATATTTATATACCAGTCGGTCGTGCATTTCCTCATTACCCAATATCGCTTCATGGGTAAGATAAAACTGCAGCCGGTTGTGCTCAGATCCTTCTAATCTTTGTAAAACGCCGGATAAGATACCCTTTTTTAGTTCTTGGTAATCACCCGAAGAGTTCAGTGAATATTTTACTGGAGCAATAGCCGTTCTCAGGAATTGGTCAATCATTTCATATAAAATGTGGTCTTTATTCTTGAAATGATAATATACTGCTCCCTTGCTCAACCCGGCTTCATCAGCAATAGCCTGCACACTGGCATTATTCACTCCATTACGAGCAATTACCGTCCTGGCTGCATCGAGAATAATATCTTTACCGCCTTTATTATTAGCCACCTATAACACCCCACTGTCATTCTCACATCAATTATAGCATCCACTGTAAAATAGAATTTGATTAGAAAAGCCATGTGGCTGACTCACTGCCACATGGCTCAATAAAAAGGAATACCTTGATTATTTTAAAGACTTGGCAGCCCTTAGTTATACATGGTGTCAATCTGTTTCCGGTACTTTTCATTAACCACCTTCCGTTTTACCTTCAGGGTGGCGGTAATTTCCCCATCCTCCTGGGTAAATTCCCTGGGCAGAAGAGTAAACTTCTTTACTTTTTCGACCTGCCCCAGGTCCCGGGTTCTATAGTCAATCCGCTGTTGATAGAAATCTATAATACGTGGGTCCTTAACCAGTTCTTCTCGATTCTTAAAAGTAATGTTCTCATTTTCGGCATAGGCTTCCAGGGCTAAAAACGAGGGGACAATCAAAGCCGAAACATATTGGCGGCCATCACCGACAACGGCGACCTGTTCAAAGTAATAATCCTCTTTAAGCAGATTCTCAATCTGCTGTGGGGCTACATATTTCCCGCCTGAGGTTTTAATCAGGTCTTTGATACGGTCGGTAATCGTAACAAAACCCTCATCATCAATGACACCAACATCACCGGTCTTAAACCACCCGTCTTCGGTATACATTTCCCGGGTGAGTTCCGGTTTTTTATAATAGCCCTGCATTAAACTCGGGTTCTTGGCCTGAATTTCGCCTTCCTCCGACAGTCTTACTTGAACCAGGGGAACTACCTTACCGCAAGTGCCAAACTTGTTGTTCTGGCTGTTGGCAATACTGATAATAAAACACTCAGTCATACCATAACCTTGAAGCAGCAACACCCCGGCGTTAAAAAAGAACTCCCCGATTTCGCGGGAAAAGGCCGCCCCACCGACATTAAATATTTTGTTACGTCCGCCAAATACCGCTCGTATCTTATGTAAAACCACTTTATCCGCCAGCTTATACTTCTGGGTCAGTCCCCATGGAATCGGTTTTTGATCCCGCTGCAGGCTGTTAAACTGACCCCCTACCCGGAGTGACCAGTTAAATAATACCTGCTTAATTGGTGATGCCTTACGCAGATCTTCTTTAACCTTGGCATGAATCTTCTCCCATAAGCGGGGAACACTGACCATGTAATGAGGCCGGCTTTCCTGCAGAAAATGCTCCAGGGCTTTAATGTCATGGCAGAAATCAACCTGCCCGCCTGACCACAGCATCTGGTAAGTCCATCCGCGCTCAAATACATGGGACAGCGGCAGTATCGCCAGGCTGACATCACCTTCATCGATGGGCTGTGAATAGTTGGTCTCAAATCCCATCGCAAACCAGTTGTAATGGGTCAGCATTACCCCTTTGGGTTCACCGGTCGTTCCTGAAGTATAAATAATTGTAGCCAAATCGTCACGGCTGGTTCTCGCGATCCGCTCCTGTAAATCTATATCCCGTTTACCTGCCTGCCCCAGCTTCAGGAAATCAGCAAATGCCATTACCTTGCCGCTGGCCGTATCCAGCTTAACCGTTTTATCAAAGACAACAATTTTTTCCAGGCTGGGAGCCGTTGGTAATATACTGACCGCTTTATCATACTGTTCTTGATTGCCCACGAACAAAAAGCGGATTTCTGCATGATTCACTATGTATTCAAGTTCCTTGGCTGAATTGGTGGCGTAAATCGGAACGGTTATGCCTCGGATGATATAGGTAGCAAAGTCTACGGCTACCCATTCTGCACGGTTCTGGGCAAATATGCCGATAAAATCTTTTTGCTCAACGGCTCCCCATTCGATTAAGGCCCGGGCAACTGTATCAACCAGTTCGCCATACTCGCGGTAAGTATAACTGATCCATTCTCCATACGGTTTATGACGAACAGCGATTCTGCTGTCACCATATTTCTGCGCCCGCTTTCTGATCATCAAACCCATATGATCATCGATTGACAGGTACTCTTCAAATTCCTTCCATTGATCGGTTTTCTCTCCCGGCATAATATCGCCCCCCCAATGATTACTAACCTCTGGTTATACCGCAGCTAAATCTTCGTATTAACATTATCTCATTTGCAAATGTAGACAATCAGTAAATTTTTAGAATTGATATTGTTAATCGAAAATTCTTTTGATATTCTAACTATACCGACTGGTCAGTATAGTTTCAATCCCTGATTAATATTTCTGTCAGTTAATTATTTGTGCCCGTAAAAATCAGGGTAGTAATTGCTGTGGCCAGCCAGCTCATATTTAAAAGTTGTAATTATAAAGAGATGGGGAGGTATAAAAATGGCAGATTCATATCAAGGGAAAGATTATAAAAATATACTGGCTTATGTTAAAGATGGTATTGGTTATATGAAATTTAATCGTCCTAAAGCTATGAATGCAGTCAGCATTGATCTGCTTGATGAAGCAATCGTCGTCATCGAACAATACCAATATGATTCTGAGGTCCGGGTCATATTGATATATGGCGAACCCCATACTTTTGCCGTTGGTGCCGATCTTCGGGAATGGGTCGGGTGTACACCTTTTACCGCCCGGGATGGTGATGATAAGGTCCAGGGAACTATTATGGCCCTGGAGGATAGTCACAAACCGGTAATTGCCGCGGTTCAGGGAATGGCTCTGGGCGGAGGTCTGGAAATGATCCTGGCCTGCGATCTTAGTATTGTTGATGAAAATGCCGCCCTTGGTTTTCCGGAAATCAACCTGGGTATTTTCCCCGGGGGCGGCGGCACCCAGCGTTTGCCCCGTAATCTTTCTATCTGCCGGGCCAAGCAGTATATCTTTACCGGCGATCTGTTCACCGGGCGGGCAGCTTATGAAATGGGCATGGTCAACTATGCTGTACCCTCAGACCAGGTAATGGATACCGCTGTAAAGATGGCTCGCAAATTGATAGCCAAAAGCCCTTTAGCCCTGCGGGAAGCCAAAAATGCAATCAATCAATCGATGAATACGGATATCAAAGCCGGATGTCGGGCTGAACAGCTGGCCTGGTCTATGTTGTTTTCCAGTGAAGATCAAAAAGAGGGAATGCGAGCTTTTATGGAGGGGCGGAAGCCGGTATTTCAGGGGCGATAGCCTTATTGATTCTCTATTAGTAAAACAACAGGCGGACTAACCCATCAGCATCCCTTAGCTCCACGCCGGTGCCGTGAGCGAAGCGAGGCGCTGTGAGCGTAGCGAGGAAGTCCTCTTGGGGGAAAATCCCCTTGGGGGACTTGACGTCGCTGTCGGGATGCTAATGGCGTCCGCAGTTAGAAATGCGGACTGCTTTTACATGTACTACGCTGATGGGGGTATATCAACAGGCTGAACCTCAGATTTATTCTGAGGCTTTTCTTTTTGCCAGCAGGTGTTGCCACTAAAACCATCATTTACATCCAGGAGTTCGTTCAAGGTTCTAGAATAATTTACAGTAGTATATAGCAAGGAGGATGTATTGTGCTGGCAAAAAAACGGCTACCTGCAATAGTTTTATGCTTGGTCTTAATATGGGGATCACTTGTGGCAACGGTTCAGCCCGCCGCTGCCGCTGAGATTAAAGACTTGACCGCTTGTTCAGACTATGCCCGGCCATCAGTTGAGCGGCTGGCAGCTAATGGTATTATAAGCGGTGATCAGAATGGATATTTCAAACCCCATGATACTGTCACCAGGGGCGAAATGATTACTATTATAGTACGGGCACTGGATATAGAATCAAATAATTCACCTGCCACTGCCACCTTTAAAGATGTTCCGACTGCCCACTGGGCTAATAAATATGTTGAATCTGCCTATGCCCGCGGCATTGTTAAGGGATTGACCACTGATTACTTTGGAGTCGACAAAAACTGTACCCGAGAAGAAATGGCAGCCATGTTTGTTCGGGCTTTTAAAGTGTTTGATGATTCCGGCTCCACTTTAGCTTTGCCAACCCTGGATCTGAATGACTATTCCGATGACCAACAGGTCTCAGCCTGGGCTAAAGATGCTATGGGGTTTGCTCTCTACAGCGGACTGTTATTCGGCACCAGCAAGACTACCATTTCCCCTCAGGCTGCAGCAGTCCGTGAACAGGCAGCCGTGCTGGTTGATCGTTTTAAAAACCGCTATGCCTCTATAAAGGCTGACCGCCAGGCTGGTATATGGCTGAATAAAGCCTATAACAGTCTGACCGCTGCCCCGGCACTGGCCCAACATACGGCCAGTAATACCCAGTTTGTCATGTGGCAGGCTTCAGCTGATTTCCCACAGGAATTTTCGGTTAATACGGATTCCAATTCAGAAGCAATATGGCCGGGTTTGATTCACTCAATTACCCGGATGAATATGCCCGGGTTGCCCCAGAATGATTATCCCCCCTATTCCTTTGAACAGTACCTGGATAACAATGTGGTTTATGAAAAGGTTACCGAAGGAGACACCACCGCCGGTTGGGAGCACTACCCGGCACTCAGCCCGGATGAAACCTCACAAATAATGGCAGCTTATAAAGACAATTTGACTGCTATATTAGATCCGGGTTTGATTGCACATCAAACCGGGATTTGTACGGTAGCAACAACTACCAGTAATAACAAACCGGTTTACCAGGTTTCTTATACCGGTAACATTACCGATCTTGAGTCCTACCTCAGGGACGTACTGCCGGCCCTGATACCACAGGAAGCAAGTTCCCCGGATAATTGGATTGATGATATCGTCAGCGTATATACCTCTGCTTCCTACACCCAGACCTATACAATCGGGGCTGATGACGGCAAGCTTTATGGAACCAGCCTTCAGCTGCAGATAGACTGCAGACAGTCAGACAATACCGAAGCGCTGCCGCTTAAGACTATGACCATCAAGGCATTTACCGATAACTACCTTTATGACAATATTGGTATTGTTTTACCAGATGCAGCCAAGAACTCACCTGAAAAACAGAATGTTTAAACAACCAACCACTAGCCCTCGGGTTAACCCCGAGGGTTTATTTTTTAGGCATTTCTCACTGAGAGCAGGTCTATAACCGCCATTCTTTCGGCATTCTTTTAAAAACTAAAATTCTATCCTTTTTTTGAAAAAGCGGTTGCATTTATTGTGAATGATAGTACAATGGCATTAGGAAGAAGTCGAAATTTTGTATAGTGTGTCGTAATTCATCCGAGATTTTGTCGATTAACCTGACGGCAATCAGATATCCAGCTGCAGACAGTGGTGCTTTTAACAATTCTGAACAACAGATTGAGCAAAAAGTAACGGGAAAAGGGTTTGTTAGGTGAGGAGGGGTTGAAGATGTTAAGGAAATGTCAAACTGCCGATGATATGCGCCGGCTGGAAGCCGAAATAAGTTATTTCTACAGCCATGGCGGCCCGGTTATGAATGATGGCATTCCGGAAATCTCCGAATGTGCCATGACGGAAACCGAGAGCATGTCTGCCCAGCCAACAAATGCTGAAAAGAAAGAAGTTAAAGTTGAACCACCCAATCATACGGAATGGCGAACCAAAGTTCGTGGCGATCTGGAAGCTGAAGTTGCCTATTTTTATGAACATGGCGGACCAATAATGGACTAATGGAAAAAATAAGTAATTTAATAAATATAAACGCAGCCTGGCGGCTGCGTTTTTACATTCAACCCAATATAAAACTGGTTTTAACTTGCTCCCGGCATGGTCATGACCTGCGCACCTGCCGGCACGGTAAATAAGTCCTCAGCTTGTTGGTTGATATTATAGTTCTTATACTCTATCAATGCCTTTTTACCGTCAATTACCCCTTCAATTTTCACCGGCAGGCCATTATCCTTCATTACCCAGCATTTAGTATCCTTTTCACCCGGTGAAGTCACTATGATGCAGTCATAACCGTCGACCTTTTCCTCCCCGACAATTTGCGGCTTTTCTTCGCTTGCCGCCCAGTCAGTCGGCAGTTCAGTTTGTGGTGCTGCTGCCATTTTGATTGCCATATTTTCTGTCGGCGTATAGTTCCAGGTTTCGCCCTTACCATTAATGATAATAATACTCTTCTGCCCCTCAGCTTCCATTTCCATACGCAGCTTGTTTCCGCTGGCCCACAACTTGGCGGTCATCTGTTTGGCCCCATCACTGGTCATAATCATTTCACAGCTATACCCCGGCATCTTTTGTATACCGGCTATTATATTATCAAGGTCACCGCTTTTGCCAGCTTCCGCCTGCGGTTTCTCGGCAGCAGTTGGAGAACTGGCAGGCTTTTCTTTGCTTCCACAGCCCGAAACCATAACTATCGATAAAACCATAAAGCAAATTGTAAGCATTATCAGCTTACGCTTAAACATAAATACACCTCCCCACTATTCTCTATAGATATGTAATTCTCATAAAGGTAATTTAATCCTTCAAAAATATTACCCAATAGTCCTCGGTCTTTCGGGCAAACCCAAGAAAATTACTGTTACAATTCTAGACTTGAAAGAAAGCCTATGCAGGGAAGTAAATTATTAGTAGGGAATACTTATTAACTAATGTTTCATTGGGGAGGTTAAATAATTTGATTAAGCTAAGAAATATTTTAATGATATTAACACTAATAGCCAGCTTTTTGATGACCAATAATCAACCTGTATTCAGTCAACAGCCTACTCCACAAAAAGTCGTACCCAAAGTGATATTGGATGGCCGGCAGGTAACATTTGATGTCCCTCCCGTTATAGAAAATGGACGGATTTTAGTGCCACTGCGGGCAATATTCGAAGCGTTGGGAGCAACAGTTAATTGGGATGAAAGTACCCAATCGGTAACTGCGTCTAAGGTTAATACCACCATAAGTTTAAAAATAAATGCCACTACAGCCAGTTTAAACGGTCAGCCAGCAGCCCTGGATGTACCAGCCAAAATAATAAAGAATAGAACCCTTGTCCCCCTCCGATTTGTATCGGAAGCACTGGGGGCTGGTGTAGATTGGAGCGATTCGACTCAAACCGCTTCAATATCCAGTCCCCAGATAACCCCGGTATCGCCTCAGGCTTCTGATACTGGTGAACAAAATCCCAGCAATCAGGTAGTTAATTTGGACGACAAGTGCTTTAAATTCTACAGTACGGAAACCCATGATGAGATTACTACATTTGTAATTAGGGATGCCCTTCCGCCAACAGTACGTAACTTTACCAATATCAGAGCCATTACCTTTTTATCAAATAATACCCTTGAGCAAGCGGTGGAAGTTACCCAACGTGACATAGCGACCAGACAGAATGCCGGTACCCCCTATGACTCGGATAAAGGTTTTGCCAGTTGGGCAGCCAGCGGAATCGAAGCTCACATGAATATGGTTTTCTTGTACGCTGATAAGCGCCTGCTCGGTTACCATAAAATAGAACCTGAAGAGCTGGTTATTCGTCCGGTTAAACCTGATATAAAAATATCGTCAGCAGTCAGCCAGGCGGTCAATATTACCGACAGTGATTGTTTTGCAGTTTTTCGCTCTGACAGTAATTCACTATTAACTTTTGTGTTCAGGGAAAAGCTGCCGGCTAATGTTCAGGGATTTACCAACATATCTACGTCAGCTCATCCGGCATCCTGGACTATTGAACAGGCAATTGACCAACAGATAAAGGATAAGACTCCTGGTTTCCCATACCATACAAATGGGCATGACTGCCGAATCTCAGGTGTTGATAACTGTTTACTTTCCATTGCCCTATTGGATAATAAGGGCAACATTCTGGCCTATCACCTTATTAAACCTGAGGAAATCGATGCCCGTAAGGATTTAATGATAGAATTATTGGTTACCTTTGCCAGCCCGGTACATCGTGACCGGTTAAACTGGGGAGACTTTACCGTTATTCGTAAAATTAATGGCCAAGTTGACCCTGATTACAAGGATTCCGGTGGGCGCAGCATTTTTGCTCGAAATTCCGAAGGAGATATTGTATCAGTCGAATTACAGCAGTTACTCCGCGAGAATGATGATGTCACCTATGAAGTCCAAGCCAAAGACAGTTCAACTGTAATAAAGGATGTGCGCATGCAGTCTCCCTTATGGGATGACTAAGAAGAATCTTAAGGGAAATTTCCGGGAAACTGCGATAATTTGCAGGTTGAAACACCAGGGAAGTGGGAGGGTTTACTATTGAAGAAGCTAATAACTGCATTGGCTGCTTTAACACTTTTGGTCAGTATTCCGGTTATCAGTAACCAACCTGTTTGGGGCCAACAGGTAAAGTCCCTGTTACCCAAAGTAATATTGGATGGCCGGCAGATATCTTTTGATGTCCCTCCCGTTATTGAAAATGGGCGGACCTTAGTACCACTGCGGGCAATATTCGAAGCATTGGGAGCTACTGTTAATTGGGATGAAACCACTCAAACGGTAACTGCTGCCAAAGATAATACAACCATCAAATTAAGAATAAATTCCACTACAGCCAGTTTAAACGGTCAGCCGGCAGCCCTGGATGTGCCAGCTAAAATCATGAAAAATCGGACTCTCGTTCCCCTGCGGTTTGTGTCAGAAGCGCTGGGTACCGATGTCAACTGGAATAACGAGAACCAAACTGCGGTTATCAGCAGCCCCCAAATAAGTCAAGTGATAAATATTAATGACCCCGAATGCTTTGGCTATTACCTATCAGGCAGAAACCTGATAGCATATGTGATTCCAGAAAAATTGCCGCCATCTTTAGCTTCTTTTAAAAAATTTACAGTTGGATGTTTTGTCGGTAAGGACTGGACCCCGGCGCAAGCTGTAGAGAAAGTCCTACTAACGAATAATAAACAAGCACCGGATTACAACTCAGCGGGCTTTAGTGAAATGATGCCTTCCGGCGGTGTTGAAGATAATTTGGTTATGGCCTTCCTGTTTGATGCTGACGGTAAACTACTCGGTTATCATGTAATTACACCAGAAAATGTAATCTGCCGTCGGGGGGCTTTAACCGAACTGTTGATTACCTTTGCCCAACCTGTTAATAATGAATATTTAAATACAGGGGACTTCATAGTTACACGTAAGGTGAAGGGGATTGTAGACCCTTTTTATAATCATACCGGCCAGCTAACCTCCTCTGTATCCAACAATGGTAATGGAATTACTGCAATCGAATTTAGATGTTTGCTGAGGGAAAACTCTGATATCACATATGAAGTCCAGGCCAAAGACAATTCAATTGAAATAAAAGATGTACGGCTGCAGGAGCCTTGCTGGGAAGAATAGATGTTAAAAAGATATAAAATATAAAACCTGCCATCTATCAGGCAGGTTTTATATTTTATATATATTCTCTAACTATCGACCAGGCTTTTATTTTTTCCGTCAGGGGACGAGTATGGGCCGGGCTGGTACTGGGAAGGGTTATTAGATGGATTGCACTATTGGTAAAAGGTACATGCCGACGCCATAACTGGGCGGCCTTGCCCCCATTGAAGGCAATCAGCTGAATACTAGGATGATCAGCCATGAACTGAGAGAAATCGTTGACAGTTACATCAGTAATGGCAGCATCACTGCTGCCT
>JBLNAA010000019.1:0-20771 GCA_050259135.1 Methylocystaceae bacterium
CCAGAAGAAGCCAGAAAGTTGGCCAGTTATTACCGTGATTTGTATGGTGCTGATAATTTCTATCTGGAAGTACAGGATCACGGGATACCGGAACAGAAAGAAGTAAACCAGCAGCTGTTTATTCTGGGACAGCAGCTTAAGATACCCATTATCGCCAGTAATGATGTGCATTACCTGAAACGTGATGATGCCTTTATTCAGGATGTACTGCTTTGCATTCAAACCGGGAAAACCATTAATGACACCAATCGCATGCGCTTTTCCGGTCAGGAGTTTTATTTGAAAACCGCGGATGAGATGGCCAGCATCTTCCCGGATCATCCTGAGGTATTGGAGAATACCCTGCAGGTGGCCTCCCGCTGCGAGCTCAGTTTTGATTTCAGGCATTTCCTCTTACCGAGGTTTGTTACTGATAATCAGGAAACGCCCGAAGAATATCTGCGGCGACTGGCCTATAACGGGCTGACTCGGTGGTATCCGCAGGCGGGGGCAGAAATTAAGGATCGTCTGGAATATGAATTAGGTATTATTGAACAGATGGGATTCTGTGAGTATTTCCTGATTGTACAGGATCTGGTGATCTGGTCCAAAAAGCATGGGATTCCCGTCGGGCCGGGACGTGGATCAGCCGCCGGCAGCCTAGTTTCCTATCTTTTAGGGATTACCTCCATAGATCCGCTTAAGTACGGATTGATTTTTGAACGCTTTTTAAACCCGGAAAGGGTATCAATGCCTGATATTGATGTTGATTTCTGCTTCGAAAAACGGGATCGGGTTATTGATCATATCGTTGAACGCTATGGGCAGGACCGGGTAGCACAGATCATTACTTTTGGTACTATGGCAGCCAAAGCAGCACTTCGTGATGTGGGACGGGTTTTGGATTACCCTTATGGGGAAGTCGATGCTATCGCCAAAATGGTGCCGCCGGTTTTGGGAATGAGTCTGGATAAAGCTCTGGACAGCAGTGCCGACCTGGCGGCTGCTTATGAGAGCCGGGAAGAAGTACGGCGGCTGGTGGATACCGCACGGGCGCTGGAAGGTATGCCCCGGCATGCTTCGGTTCACGCTGCCGGAGTGGTAATTGGGCCGGAACCACTGACCGGCATTCTGCCCCTGCAGAAGATGGTGGATGGTAATGTAGTGACCCAGTTCGCCAAGGAAACGGTAGAGGAAATTGGCCTGCTTAAAATGGACATTTTGGGGCTGCGGACCCTGACGGTAATTGATCGCACTCTGCAGATTCTAAAGGACAACCGGGGACTAACCATCGATTTGGATCAAATTCCGCTTAATGACCAGGAAGTATACGATCTTTTATCACATGCCGATACCACCGGTGTATTTCAGCTGGAAAGCGATGGGCTGCGACGTATCCTCGCCGAGATGAAACCCAACCGCTTTGAAGATATTATTGCGATAATTGCCCTCTATCGGCCCGGGCCGTTGGGCAGCGGTATGGTAGAAGATTTTATCGCCCGTAAACATCAGCGCCAGACGATAGAGTATCCCCATCCCCTTTTAGAACCAATTCTAAAGGAAACCTACGGGGTAATTCTCTATCAGGAGCAGGTCATGTCAATCGCGAGCCGTCTGGCCGGGTTTACCATGGGTGAAGCGGACAGTCTGCGGCGGGCTATGGGTAAAAAGAAGCCGCAGGAGATTGCCCGGGTACGGGATAAGTTTGTCGATGGTGCAGCAAAGAGCGGTATTGAGGCATCATTGGCTTCATATATCTTTGATTTAATGGAGTCATTTGCCGGATATGGCTTTAACAAGAGCCATAGTGCAGCCTATGCCATAATTACTTATCAGACTGCTTACCTTAAGGCCCATTATCCGGTCGAATATATGTGCGCTTTTCTCTCCAGTGTTATCGATAATCAGGACCGGGTTACTTTTTATATAAAGCAGTGTCAGCAGGCAGGGATTCAGATATTACCCCCGGACATCAATGTTTCTGATGAATCGTTCAGTGTCAGTCAGGGTGCCATACGTTTTGGCCTGGGAGCGATAAAAAATCTGGGTGTGGCAGCCGTCCATGCCATTACCCAAGCCAGAAGCCAGGGGTGCTTTACCTCTTTGTTTGACTTTTGTTCCCGGGTTGATGCCCGCCATTTAAATAAACGAAGCCTGGAAAACCTGATATTAGGCGGAGCGTTTGACAGCTTGGGGATGACGCGGAAAGAACTGCTGCAGATACTTGATCCCTGTATCGAAATGGCAGTGGGCATGCGGGAGGCAATGAGCAGTGAGCAGGATTCCCTGTTTGGAATGGAAATGCAGCAGCAGGAGGAACCCCAGCCCCGGCTGCGCGGAGAATTTACACTGGACGATAAATTACGGCGTGAAAAAGAGGTTCTGGGGTTTTATATCTCAGGTAACCCCTTGGATCAATACCAGCAGGTGATACAGTATTTGACCAGTCACCAACTGACTCAATTGAACCAGGTACCAGAAGGTGATACCGTCAATGTAGTCGGCATGGTAACTGGATTAAAAAGAAGGGTCAGCAAAAAAGGTGCGCCATGGGCTAATTTAGAGATTGAAGACCTGAGTGGCAGGGCTGAAGTGGTGGTATTCCCGGAAGTTTATAAGAATGCGGCCGGCTTGCTAAATCAGGGAACCCCCCTAAAAATATGGGGCCGGGTTTTAAATGACAATGAAGAAATAAAAATATCGGCACTTAGATTGGACACTTTACCGACCGAACTGTCGAGCCTGCACTTAAGGCTGAATGAACAGGTGGAAAAGGACCAGATACTGAATGTGCTGCGACAGTTCCCGGGAACGCTGCCTGTTTGCATCCATCTGGTGGGCAAGCGGAGTATCATGCTTAGGGATTATCAGATAGCGATGTCAGCGCAGCTCAATGACTGGCTGAACTCGATTTGTGGTCCGGAGAATGTCTGGTTTGAATAAAAAGGAGGGTCTTAACAGGTGATTGAACCGGAAAGCATAAGTGACGAGTATGTGGTAGTCAAAGCCCTGGAGAATGGGGTAAACATTATCGGCATGACCAGGGGGCGGGAGACCAGATTTCATCACTCGGAAAAACTGGATAAGGGTGAAGTAATGATTGCCCAGTTTACCGAAAATACCTCGGCTATAAAGATCCGCGGCCGAGCAGAGATTCATACCAAATTTGGTATGGTTGAATCCGGTGATTAGAAAAAGGAGGCGGAGCCATGCGTAAGACCAAGATTATTTGTACCATCGGACCGGCCAGTGAGAGCCCGGAAATGATAGGGCAGCTTATTG
The DNA here is from genome assembly GCA_050259135.1 of Methylocystaceae bacterium. GTDB lineage: Bacteria > Bacillota > Syntrophomonadia > Syntrophomonadales > JBLNAA01 > JBLNAA01. The sequence continues at coordinate 3,262 of JBLNAA010000019.1, forward strand.
AAGCCGGTATGAATGTCGCAAGGCTCAATTTTTCCCATTCTACCCGTGAGGAACATGCCGGGAGGATAGCTACCATCCGTCAGGTTGCCAGGGATATGGGAGTATTTATTGGTATAATGCTGGACACCAAGGGGCCGGAAATTCGTACCGGTAAATTAAAGGCCAGTCCGATTGATTTGGTGGCGGGCCAGCAGTTTATTCTAACCTCCCGTGATGTCATAGGGACATCAGAAATCGTCTCGATTAATTATCCAGGCTTACCGGCAGAGGTAAACCCGAAAGACCGGATTCTGCTCGCTGATGGCCTGATCGAACTAGAGGTCAACCGGGTGGAAGGCGAAGATATTATTTGTCAGGTGGTAACCGCTAACCCCCTGGGGGAGAAGAAGGGGGTTAATGTTCCCGGGGTAGCTTTACAATTGCCTTTTCTTTCAAAACAGGACCGTGAAGATATCTGCTTTGGATTGGCTCAGGGTATAGACTTTGTGGCCGCTTCTTTTGTCCAGGGTCCGCAGGATATACTGGCGATTCGCCGTTTAATGGAGGAACAGGGACGGACGGTAGATATTATTGCCAAGATCGAGAGCCGCGAGGCGCTGCAGAATCTGGAGGAAATTATCAAAGTAGCCGATGGGGTTATGGTGGCGCGGGGCGACCTGGGTGTGGAAATACCCACCGAACAAGTCCCGATTATGCAGAAACGAATTATGGAGGAATGCCATCGGTTAGGACGCCCGGTGATTATCGCCACCCAGATGCTGGAGTCAATGGTCAATAACCCCCGACCTACCAGAGCTGAAGCGTCTGATGTAGCCAATGCGGTCTTGGGCGGAGCCGACGCGATCATGCTGTCAGCTGAAAGTGCCGCGGGGAAACACCCGATCGAAGCAGTTAAGACTATGGCCCGTATTGCCTCCTATGCGGAAACTGAGGTAAATTATGAGGAACTGTTGCGGCAAAAAAGATTTGCCGGAACTCTCTCAGTCCCCGATGCTATTGCTTATGCCAGCTGTACCACGGCGATGGATCTAAAGGCTGCTGCCATTCTTACGGCTACCCATACCGGGTCCACCGCCCAGATGGTGGCCAAATATCGCCCTTTGTCACCGATTATAGCTTCCACCCCTTTTGAGGGAGTTGCCCGCAGCCTAGCCCTAACCTGGGGCGTATATCCGGTACTGGTATCTTCAGCTCCCAATACCGATGAAATGGTTGAAGGGTCCACTAATGCCGCCTGGAAAGCCGGTTATGTCCAGGGTGGTGATATGGTGGTGTTTACAGCTGGTATCCCATCCGGACAGCGGGGGAGTACTAACTTCCTGAAGGTGCATATTGTCGGTGAGGTACTGGTAAAAGGTACTGGTATCGGTAAAAGGGTAGTGGCCGGCAGGGTAAAACACTGGTCACCAGGAGTTGATCTGGTGGTGGGGAAAAGCGATATATTGGTTCTGGCTGCCACTGATGCTGAAGCAGTACCTTATATCGCTCAGGCGGCTGCAGTTATTGCTGAAGAAGGTGGTTTAACCTGCCAAACGGCGGTGGCCGGTCTCAGCTTAGGGATACCGGTTATCGTCGGGGCTAAAAACGCCACCGGGTTGCTTACCGAAAACATGGAGGTGACTGCTGATTGTGCCCGCGGGCAGGTGTATCGGGGCGGCCATTAAGCACTAGCCTGTCGATAAGCCCCCATCTGCGTTGTACCCGCAAGGGGCAGGCCGGATTTCTAAGCGCTAAAGCGCTAAGAACTCCGCTCTCTCCAGTCCGCATCTGCGACGGCGACGATGTTTCGCCTAGTGCCGCGTTATAGCAAGCGTAAGCTTGCCAGCGGCCGCCTAGCATCTGGAGACTTCTAGACTGGCTGAATTTCTTATATTCAAATTAATATTATTTAACACCTTAGCGGTCTTCGTGAATTGACGAAGGCCGTTTTTTTATGGGCTGAATTTAATATTTACACCCTCCAGGCATGTCCCTATAAAATGCCTAAATCAGGGAACCGGCAAACCTAACGTATGCCAAATAGCCTGACGAGACAGGGACAAAAAGGGTAAGAAATTAAGCGGGTGTTTGGGACTTATAACCAGGGGTATGGGACCAATTAAGGGGACCAGCGTATGACAATTTATTTACCGAATATTGTGACGAGTGACGGATATTATCATCTTGAATTAGTTGTTAAATTAAAGCCAGAGGACAAGCGGTAAAGGTAAATAAAAAAGGAGGAGATGAATGAACAATAGCCTTACTTGGTGGAAAGACGAAAGCGGACAGGGCATGGTGGAGTACGGTTTAATCTTAGTCCTGATTTCGGTGGCAGCGCTTTCCCTTATGACTGATGTAGGCAGAAACATGGTTATCCGGTTTACCAGTATTAATTCAGCTCTGCGCTAACAAAACAAAAAGGAGGAATTAGATAATGAACCAATTAGTCAGATTAGTGAAGGATGAAGAAGGACAGGGTATGGTAGAGTATGGCCTCATTTTAGCCCTGGTGGCAATTGGATGCATTACCCTGCTCCAAGCCATGGGAGTCAATTTAGTAGCCAAATTTACTACTATAAGAGATGCACTGTTATAACAAATGCAGAACTATAAAAAAGTTAAATCTTACCCTCAGCCCTACCCCTTAAAGGGGTAGGGTCTATGCTAAATCGAGGTTTAAAAAAAAGGAGGGAACCCGGAAGTGACCTATGCCGCCTGCTCAATAGCTTTAATAGCCGCCGGAATCGATCTCTGGTCGCGGCGTATTCCGAACCAGTTGGTTCTGGTTGGGCTGATGATCGGATTAGTTATTGGAGCATTTACGGGCGGCATTGATGGTCTGGTCAATTCTTCGGTAGGAGCGATCACCGGGTTCTGCCTGCTGCTCATACCATTTATTATGGGTGGTATGGGAGGTGGCGATGTTAAATTGATGATGGCTCTGGGATCCATTTTAGGACCAGTATCAATTTTCTGGGTCTTTGTTTATGCCTGTTTGGCTGGCGGAGTCATGTCGCTGACAGTTATGATAACCAGCGGACGGTTACGAGAATTGGCGGCTGATTGGCTGTTGCCAATGGGTATTGCTATTGCTTATCCTCGCTCTACAGTAAAACAGCACCTGACTATTCCTTACGGGGTAGCCATAGCGGTCGGGGTAATTATCTTTATCGCCCGGGGGGTAATATGATGAAAGACCCGGAAGCCGGACAGGCATTGGTAGAAATGGCAATTGTTCTCCCCATCTTATTGTTATTAATCATCGGGTTGATTCAGATAGGCAACATATACAGCACCTCCCTTTCCATGAACAGCCTGGTTCGTGATGCGGCCAGAAGCGGTGTTGTCGGTGCCAGTAATGATGCCATTAATCAGTTAGTGGAAACCCGGGGGGTTATGCTGGCTCCAGAAAGGCTGAGCGTAGCTGTTGATCCGGTTCAGGAGACTGATCGCCGCCGTGGGCAGCCGCTGACAGTGACCATAAATTATAGCGTACCGATCAATGTTCCCGTCCTTATGAATATGCTGCCGAACCCATTCCCCTTGCAGGCGTCATGTACGATGAGGATCGAATAAATGAAAAAGCAATTTTGGAACCTCCTTAAAAATGAAAAGGGCAATGTAACGGTTCTGGTGGCGGTAGCTATGGTAGCTTTTTGTGCTATCGCAGCTCTGGTCATTGACGCTGGAGCCCTTTATCTGGAAAAGGGGAAGCTGATTAAGGGAACTGATGCAGCCGTATTGGCGGCAGCCCAGGATTTGCCCCGCGATCGGTGGTCAGCTGAAGGAAAAGCTTTTAGTTATGCCTACCAGAATGGGATACAGCCCAATCACATTACATTAAACATTTCGAATGATAATCGAGAGATTCAGGCCAAATCATCAAATTCCGTGGTTTTTTTCTTTGCCAAAATATTTGGGCTGTTACAGGGACAGACCAGTGCGGAAGCAGCAGTAAAGATTGGTAACGTAAGTGCGGTTAAGGGTGTCGCTCCCCTGGGTATAGTCGAAGATGATTTCCAATATGGAGTTACTTATACCCTGAAGGAAGGCGGGGGAACCGGTGAAACCGGATGGTATGGAGCCCTGGCTATAAACGGCAGTGGTTCCAGTGTATATGAGCAGAATTTGATGTACGGTTCACCAATTGCGATCCACGAACAATATACGGTTCCAACCGAAGCCGGTAATGTATCAGGTGCCACTCGTGATGGTATTGCTTACCGCATCAATGCCTGTAATCATGTACCCCGCTGCAGCCCCAGCGGTTTTGATCCGAGCTGTCCCCGCATCCTAATTGTCCCAATAATTCGCCCTTTAGTATATAACAGTGGACACCTTCAGGAAGTATTGGTTGTCGGTTTTGGAGCCTTTTTGGTAAACAGCTACAGCGGCAATGGCAACGATAGTGTGATTGAGGGTTCGTTTCTTCAAACTGTGGTAGATGGCGAGACTTCTGAGAGTGCTCCTGACTATGGATTATACACCGCCAGACTGATTAAATAGGGGGTAATTCACATGGTACGCAACAAACTTTATCTTATATTAGCCCTTCTGTTGGCTCTGGCAGCCGGAGGCAGCGCTTATTATTTTTTGGATCAAACACAGCAGACATATCTTCCTGACAACATGGTGGTAACAGTTCGGGCGGTTAAGGATATTGAACCAGGAATCCAGATAACTGATGACATGATAGAAAAAGCTAAGCTCCCGGCCAATATGAGTAATAAAAAAGCCTTGCGTAAGCCGGAACTGATAGTGGGGCAAACCGCGGCCCAGAAAATTTATGCGGGAGAAGAGATATTAGGTGACCGTTTGCTGGCTTCCGGTACGAAGTCAAGACTGGCCTATCGGATACCCGATGGGTATCGGGCGATATCAATAGCTGTAGACGAAGTGAGTGGGGTATCTGGTCTGATCAGAACCGGTGATCATGTTGATTTAACCTGTTTTATCGAAACCGGAGATGCATCTAAAAGCAGTAAGGGTGCATTGCTGCTGCTGCAGAACATTGAAGTTCTACAGGCATCGGAACTATCGATCAAAGAAACAAGTGATGCCGGGAAGATGGCACGTACCGTAGTCCTGGCCGTAACGCCCTATCAAGCTCAGGCGGTTACTCTGGCTGATAATCAGGGCAAGATCAGACTGCTGCTCCGCCAAACCGGCGAAACGGGGAATCAATATCTGCCGCCGCTGTTGGTACCTAGCCTGATGACTCCTGGCTTTGGAGGGAATGGGGGTAATAGGATATGAATGATCAAATTATTAGCGTATTAATTGTCGATGATGCTCCTTCGGTTCGGGAAGCAATACGCCTTTTACTGCAACGGGAACGAGATATTCGGGTGGTTGGTGAATGCCGTGATGGTATTGAGGCAGTGCAGCAATGCTGTTCAATTAACCCGGATGTGGTACTTATGGATGTGCATATGCCGGCGATGGACGGAATTGCAGCGACCGCCCAAATTTGTGAACAGTGCCCGGGCACTTCGGTAGTCATAATTTCGGTACAACAGGATCTGAATATAGTACGTCAGGCTATGCTGGCCGGTGCCAAGGATTATATTATAAAACCTTTTTCCAATAAGGAACTTACAGAAACCGTACGTAAAGTAGTTTTGATCAGCAAGCGTAAAGAAACCATTCGCGGTTTGTTAGGTGACGTACCGGTAGAGAAACGAAGGGGACAGGTGATAAGTATATTTGGGGCCAAAGGCGGGACCGGAAAAACTGCGCTGGCAGTAAACCTGTCGCTGGCCTTGCACCGTTCTGGTTATAAAACAGCCCTTATTGATATGGATTTGCAGTTTGGTAATGTTCGGGTAGCTATTGATGTGCAGCCCAAGCGCACATTAACGGAATTAATGCAGGAGGAAGGGGAATTTACTCCTGAACTGGTAGCAAGCTACCTGGAAAACTCTAAGGGGATAGCGGTAATGTGCGGGCCCGAACAACCGGAATATGCAGAGCTCATATCGGTTGACGGTATCAGCCGAACCATAAAAGCTTTGCAACAAATCTTTGATTATATTGTAATTGACACCGGACGAAGGCTGGATGATCAGACTTTAACCATTATGGAAATGTCGCAGCCGGTGTTAATGGTAACCACCCCGGACCTGGCTTCTTTACGGAACGCTCGCAAATATATAGATGTTATGCAGAATTTGGGTCTCACACACCGGGTGCAGTTAGTAATCAACAATCCCCAGCCCTATCGATACCTGGATAATATGGAGATTGAACGCACCCTAAAAAAGAAAGCACTTGGCGAACTGCCTTATGATGCTAAAAGCCTATCATCATCTTTAGATCGGGGAAATCCGGTTGTCGGCAAATCGATAACGGGTTCCTTCGGCCGGGCGGTAATTAGTCTGACGGAGCGTTTAATCAGGCTGGAGACGACCGAAAAGACAGCTTCATCGATTTAAAAGAGGTGATGACTAATGTCGCTATTAAGCAGGATGGAAAATGGCAAATCAGTGGCAGACGAAAAAACATCCGGCAGCCGGAGTACATCGCGAGCCTTGTCTTTGGAGTTAGTAAACCAGGTTCACCGTCAGGTATTGGCTGAGATCGAAGGTGAATCCGGTGCTCACCAGGGACATATCCCTGATGAACAGAAACTAAAAGGGATAGTTGAAGATGTAATCACCGCCCTGAACCTTCAAAGGCAGCCTACTCTGATTCGGGCTGAACAGGAACGTCTGGCCCGCCAGGTCATGTATGAGATTGCGGGATTTGGCCCGATTACTCCCTTAATAGAGCGGGATGATATATCTGAAATAATGGTTAATGGTCCATCGATGGTTTATATAGAGAACAATGGCCGTCTGGAATTAACCGATACTGTATTCCGGGATAATGATCATGTGCTGCGGGTGATTGACCGTATTATTTCTCCATTGGGGCGCCGGGTTGATGAGAGTATGCCCATGGTAGACGCCCGCTTACCTGACGGTTCCCGTGTAAATGCCATAATTCCCCCACTCGCGCTTAACGGCCCGGTTCTGACCATTCGTAAGTTTTCCAATCGCTTATTAGGGGTAGAGAATCTGCTGGCCAACAACACTCTCTCCCCACCGATGGCCAAGTTTTTGGAAGCCTGTGTGCGTGGCCGGATGAATATAGTGGTGGCCGGTGGTACTGGTGCTGGTAAAACCAGTACGCTTAATATCCTTTCTAGTTTTGTTCCTAATGATGAGCGCATTGTAACAATTGAAGACGCTGCTGAACTTAAGCTTAATCAGGATCATGTCGTTTCTTTGGAAACCAGGTCAGCCAATCTGGAGGGTAAAGGTGAAATCAATATTCGTGACCTGGTGCGCAATTCACTCCGTATGCGGCCTGATCGGATCATTGTCGGTGAGTGCCGCGGCGGTGAAGCCCTGGATATGCTGCAGGCGATGAATACCGGTCACGATGGTTCTATTACTACGGCCCATGCCAACACTCCCCGTGATGTTATCGCACGTTTGGAGACGATGACCATGATGGCAGGCATGGAATTGCCAGTGCGGGCTATTCGTGAGCAGATAGCCGCTGCCATCAATATCATTGTCCAGCAGGCCAGACTAAAGGATGGCTCTCGTAAAATAACGCATATTACCGAGCTGGTGGGTATGGAAGGTGATACAGTTATTCTGCAGGATTTATTTGTTTTTCAGCAGACCGGGGTAGATGGCAATGGACGTATTACCGGATATTTTACCCCCACCGGCATTAGGCCTCGCTGTCTGGATAAACTGACTTACAGCGGCATCGAACTGCCGGTCAATATTTTTACCCCTAAGGGGGGACTGAATTGATATACATTCCTGTATTGGCAGCTGTCAGTGTTTTTCTGCTGTTAATGTCCTTCCCCAAACTGTTTAAAAGTAAAAAAACCAGAATGGAAGAGCGGATATCAACCATGGTGCTGGAGGAAATCGCAGAACCAGCTCCATCGGTCAAATCAGTCAGCCTGAAAGAAAATATGCATCGGCTGCTGGATAAAGCATCCACCCTGTTTGCTGGCCGCGGGTATACGGAAAAGCTGCAGATTGAGCTGATAAGTGCCGGTATCAATCTGAAAGGCGAGGAATTTATAACTATCTGGATAGGTATCACGATTTTTCTGCCGGTAATGTTTTACATTCTCTTTCTTAATTTTAATTCGGCGATATTAGCTTTCTTTATGGGATTAATTAGTCCCCGCCTTTATATCAGGATGGCACGTGAAAAACGGATTAAGCAGCTTACTCAGCAGTTGGGAGATGCCCTGGTGGTAATGGCCAATTCACTGCGAGCTGGATTTGGGCTGCAGCAGGCCATGGATGTGGTGCGCAATGAACTGCCCTTGCCGATCTCACAGGAGTTTGGCTGGACCATCAGAGACATTAATCTTGGTTCAACGGTAGAAGAGGCATTGAAAAGAATGAGCAGCCGAGCTGGCAGTGATGACCTTGATATGATGGTGACGGCTATCCTGGTTCAAAGACAGGTTGGGGGCAACCTGGCGGTAGTATTGGATAACATATCGGAGACGATTCGAGAGCGTACGCGGATAAAGCGGGAGATTCGCACTCTGACCGCCCAGGGCCGAATGTCAGGGTTAATAATTGGTTTAATGCCGGTGGTATTATATATATTTATATCAATTATCAATCCGGATTATATGCGCATCCTTACCAGCAGTTCACTGGGCATTGCTATTCTGATTGGGGCGGCTTTCTCCGAACTACTGGGCCTTTGGATCATACGCCGCATTATTGATATCAAGGTGTAAAGAGGTGATTGAGATGTGGCTTGGGTTAAGTGCGGCAGCGGCAGGAATGACCGTTTTTCTAATCATACTTTCGGCCGGCGGGGCAGCTCTTACCCCCCGGCAGGCTCGTACCCGGAGAATTGAAGACGTAGTGGGGGTCCAGAAGGAAGAAACTCTTTATGTAGAATTAGAGGCGTCATTCGGGAGTCGCCTGATAAGTCCCTTAACGGATCGCGTTGCGGCTATGGCCCGAAGTCTCCTGCCTCAGGAAAAGGAGATTCAATATCGGCGGCGGTTGGAATTGGCAGGTAACCCGAACTGGCTGAGTGTTCAGAAATTTCTGGGCATTAAAATCATCCTGGCGATAACTATGGGGCTAATTGGTATAGCCTATTCTCCGCTATTGGCAGTTTGCTCATTGATTGTCGGATTTATCGCCCCTGATATCTGGCTTAACCGCCGTCAAAGAGAACGGAAGCAGGAAGTAGTCAGGTCCCTGCCGGATATGCTGGACCTATTGAGTATTTCCGTATCAGCTGGATTAGGCTTTGATGCGGCATTGGCCCGGGTGGCGGAAAAATTCGATGGACCGTTGTCTACTGAGTTTAGCCGAGCCTTGCAGGAGATAAGAATGGGAAAACCGCGTCGGGAAGCTCTCAGAGAAATGTCTGACCGCTTAGAGGTGGACGAGGTCAGTACTCTGGTTGGTGCCATAATACAGGCTGATACCCTGGGCGTCAGTATTACCCGGGTACTGGAAATACAATCAGCCCAACAAAGGATGAGCCGGCGGCAAAAAGCGGAGGAAACAGCGCAGAAAGCCCCGATAAAATTGTTGCTGCCACTGGTTATATTCATCTTTCCAACAATATTTGTTATTTTGCTGGGACCGGCGGTAATTCAGATACTCGACGTTCTGATGTAGATAAAAATAAGGGGTGGGCAGTTGTGCAGATCAATAACCTGTCAAAGGCCACCAGCCTGGGAACTGGTATAGCTCTGGCTGACAACTTTTTTACTCGTTTGGTCGGATTGTTGACACGAAAGCGCCTGCTTGAAGGGGAAGGCCTTCTGCTGACTAAAACCAGGGCCGTCCATACCTGGGGCATGCGTTTTACTATCGACTGTCTTTTTCTTGATAGACAGAATCAGGTGGTACAGACACTTCCTGGTTTGGCTCCCTGGCGTTTCAGCCCGGTGGTACGGGGAGCCTGTCAGGTTCTTGAACTGCCTTCCGGTACCATTACTCGGACGGCCACCTTGGCCGGCGACACCCTGGTAATAAAGAAATGATCCGGTTATTTTAATCAGCGACAACCTTAGCCCTGCTTCACATCAGAAGCAGGGCTGTTATGTTTATAGAATGTTTTTCTAGGCAAGAAGCTCCCGGCAGGTAGACGGCTAATGGTTACTTAACATTGGGATGGTTTCCCATAGAGTTGTACAGAAACACCAAATCGTGCTAACGCAATTAATAATATTAATACTAACCTTAGAAACATTAATTAATAGATTGACATTATTAATCAGAAGAGCTAAATATATATTTAGAAAGTAAATGTTAGAGAAGGTGGCCATCATTAAATATCGGGTACCAGGTAATTGTCCCGTTTGCGGCAAAGAGCTTTATATAGCTAAAGTAAGCTGCCGTCATTGTCATTCCACCCTGGAAGGGGAATTTGTTTCCTGTAAGTTCTGTCAGCTGCAGCCGGAGCAAACTGAATTTATAGAAGTCTTTGTCCGCTGCCGCGGCAATATCAAAGAAGTGGAAAAGGAATTGGGCATTTCTTACCCCACCGTAAGAGCACGGTTGGACAATGTCATTGCGGCATTGGGGTATAATCCGGAAAAGTCACCGCGGGAACAACAGGATAGCCGGTCAGAGATTCTGCAGGCGTTGGAACAGGGAGAATTAAATGCTCAGCAGGCTTTGGAGCAGATCAGAAAGTCAAGGAGATAAAGGAAGGGGAGTAAGACAATGAATTTAGAAGATCGGATGAAGGTTCTCGAGATGATTGAGCAGGGTAAGATAACTGCTGCTGATGGTTTGGAATTATTAAAAGCCCTCGATGAAACTACAACGGTTTCAACTAGCAGCGCCGCGGGTACAGCGGATCGTTTTTTGCGGGTGCGGGTAAATGGTGACAAAGCCAAGGTTAATGTCAATATCCCTCTGGCCTTGATTAAAGTAGCGACCAAATTCGTTGGTGTGGGTACCGGTTTTATTCCTGAGCGCGCCCGGGAAGAAATGAATAAACAGGGAATAGATTTGTCCAAGTTAGATTTGGATGAACTGGTTCAGCTGATGGATCAAGGATTAGTTGACGGTAAGCTGGTTGATGTTGAAGCTGATGATGAGAAAGACGGACATGTCAAGGTAGAAGTATATGTGGAATAGAAAAGCCTGGCTGCTGTTAGTGCGAATAAAAACCGGTAGGGTGAGGTTTTTCGTGCCCCTGTCGTTAGCAGTACTTGAAGAGACATTTGGCGCCTGGGCAGACCTGGTCAGGCCATTTAGTTCCCTGATCCGGCTGCCCCGGGGATTGAGAATTAATGACTTGTTTGCGGCAACTGGGGCACTGTTTTCTGGTATCCGTAAGCACCCTAACTTTAACCTGGTCAAAGTTGAGACTGATGAGGTAGGGATTCGGGTTGATTTGTACTGAACAGGGGGCTTTAGTGTATGTACTATTTACTGTTAGGACTGGGCTGTCTATTAAGTCTGGAAGCGGCCTCCCTATTACCGGGAGCAGTTATTAACAGCCTCAGTGGTGCCATAATCGGGGCAGTTGTTCTTTTATTGCTGTATTTACTGGTGCGCCCTTTCCTGCTTTTAATTTTACTACCGATCAATATGCTTACACTGGGCCTATTCTCATTACTGATCAATACCTGGATGGTATTGCTGGCAGATAAAATGGTACCCGGCATTAATGTGGGCGGCTTTTGGAATGCTCTGGTTCCAGCTCTGCTGATAATGCTGATTAGCTCGATAATCAGACGCTGGCAGTATCACTCCGATACTGCCCAGTAATAAAAATACAGCCGGTCGATAAGCTGCCAGTACTTGTTAAGCTGGCAGCTATCGATTAATATCAGGTTAATACTATTGAGAGGGATGCAGTGTTTGAATGGGAAGCAGGCTTATCATCGGTATTACGGATTTGATTATCTGTACGATATTTATTCTTATTGCAGTTAAGCTGATAAAACACCGGGCACCCAGAAATGGTCTTATTGGCTTTCGCATCCGTAAAGCATATGAGTCGGATGAGAACTGGTATTCGATTAATGAATACGGCGGTCGCAGGCTCCTCATCTGGTCGATACCCGTCGGGATTATTGGCATCATTGCCCTGGCAGTTCCGATTAGTCAGACTGCCTTGGAATGGTGCAGTTATGCACCGCTGATTCTATTGGCAGCCATCGCCGAAACGGCAGCTTTTGCCCGAAAGTTATAACGAATGCTTAAGAAGAGCTGCTTTGAGGCAGTTCTTTTTTGTTTCATAGGGGATTGTTGATTAACCGGGCTTGTAATACCATAAAACTGCTATCTCTTATGGTCGGGCGGAGACCAGTATGAATGCTAAACAGGAAGTGAACAGAATGTTTAAGCCGGGTAAGTATTGGAAAGAGGCAGCCAATCTGCTTTTAGCGTTATTCATTTTAATTGCGATCGACTTTGTTTTTAAGAATGTAGCTGGCGGGTTAGTACAAGAGGGAACAATTAACCTGCATTACACCGTTACCATGAACTTTATAATCCTCTGGCTGCTGGTATTGGCGGCTATCTGGTACATAATGCGAGCTGTGAAGAAACAAGCATACGCAGAGAAAAAAGCAGCGTCCAAAGGGGAGCGGCTAATAAACAACTTAATTCTGTCCTTCCCCTTTATCCTGATTTTGATGATGAGAAGTCTGAGGCTGGAGAAGATTACGGTTTTCTCAATGAATGGCCTGATTTTGCTGGCAATGGTATTTTTGCTCAGTATGGGTTGTCGCTGGCTAAGTAATCGATAGGCTGATATGGCGGGGGGAGGATAATCATGCGCTTGGACCGTTTGCTGGCCATTGTGGTGCTGCTGGTTAATCGGCGTACGGTGCGTGCCAGGGAACTAGCAGAGATGTTTGAGGTATCCGAACGGACAATTCTACGGGATATCAGTGCCATCAACCAGGCAGGAATTCCGATAATCACTTACCCCGGTCCCCGCGGGGGAATCGGACTGGCTGAAAATTACCGTCTGGAACAAAATCTTCTGGCAATGGAGGACATTGTTGCGGTATTGGGAGCTCTTAACGGCTTGCAGTCAGCTTTTAAGGACAACGACCTGGCTTTGACGATAGAAAAGGTTAGGGCCTTGATTCCACAGGCTCGTACTAACGAATATGAGGATAAAGCCAGCCAGATGGTGATTGATCTTACCCCCTGGGGGGAAAAGGGGGAGCAAAATGAGGTTATCAACCAGATCAAGAAGTCAATTTGCCAGCGGCAGGTATTAGAATTCCTTTACCTGACTCCGGGACAGGAGCCCGTCATCCGGCAAGTAGAACCGGATCACCTGCTGCTTAAAATGAATAACTGGTATTTATACGGCTATTGCCGGCTGCGTAAGAATTTTCGGGTATTCAAGTTATCCCGTATCAGAGATTTTAAGGTTTTAGATACTACTTTTGTGCGCCGCCTGGGGATTCGGGAAGCCGAGGCGATTGACTCCCCGGCCTGGATTGACAGCCCCATGGTAGAAGTTACCCTGCGTTTTATTCCGCAGCTGCGTGGGCTAGCGGAGGAATATTTTATTGGTGGAGATAAGCAGCTGGAAGCAGACGGTTCGCTGTTGGTTACTATCAACTTAACCGAAAGCAACTGGATGTACGGCATGATACTAAGCTATGGCAATGGCGTCGAGGTTTTAGGACCCGAACGGGTTCGTGAACGTCTGGGGGAAATTATTCAGCAGTTGGATAAAAAATATCTATCAGCCAAAAATTCATGACACAGGGTTGTCATGATTACCTCATTATAATGAAGTTAAAGAAAAGCATGGAGGTGTGTTCAAAATGAGTAATGACATGATTAAACAGGTGGAATTAGTGGATATTCCCGAGACTTTGGTACGGTCAGAGCGGAAGGTGCTCACCGATTTTCCTGTCGGGCTGGGGCCCATGATGAACGGCGGGTTTGCCGCCATCCAGTCAGCCGGGGAGCTGCCATCCGGTCCGCCTATCCTGGTATATTATGATGAGGTATACACCCCGGAAAAAGTGGATGTGGAATGTGCCTGGCCGGTAGCTGACAGCAAGTTGGCTACCAACACTCTGCCGGCAATCACCGCCGCCCGCTATACCTACACCGGGTCCTATGACGGGCTGGAAAAGGTATATCCGGTGATAATGCAGTGGATCAGTGAGAACGGTTTCCGCCCTTTGGTTCCAATGCGCGAGGTTTACGTCAACGACCCGGCAGTTACCCCCAGTGAGGAACTGATAACCGAGGTCATAATTCCCATTGCCAAAGTGTAGGATCAGATAAACAGGAATGGGCAATAACTCATTCCTGTTCTTTATATATGAGATTTGCTCTGGCCGCAAGCAGGACAGTTTTGCAGGGAAAAGGGCAGCTCCAGGCCGCAGGCATCCAAAAAGTCCGCATCACTGAGGATGGTTGGAGTAGGACCATCCGCCACAATTTTTCCGTCGCTTATTACTATAGTGCGGGCACACAAGTCATAAACCATATCCAGATCATGACTGGTGATGATCTTAGTATGGGTAAAACCTTTTAGCAGTTCCATCAGCCGGCGTCTTGATTTAGGATCAAGAGCAGCTGTGGGTTCGTCCATAATCAGGATGTCGGGCTGCATAGCCAATACCGAAGCAATGGCTGCAGACCGCTTTTCGCCGCCGGATAGTTTAAACGGGGCACGATCTTTAAGATGCAGGATACCCACCATCTCCAAGGCCTGCAGAACTCTTTTCTCCACCTCTTTTTCATCCAGTCCATAATTACGTGGACCGAAAGCAACATCATCGTACACGCTGGTCATAAATAGCTGATCGTCGGGGTTTTGAATAACCATACCCATGCGCTGACGAATCAGGGGAAGAGTCTTTTTGGTTACCTGAAAATCACCAACTAAAATCTCGCCCTGGGAGGGGATTAATAAACCCATCAACAGCATAAGCAGGGTCGATTTCCCTGCGCCATTAGCCCCGATAATCCCCACCGCTTCGCCATGGGTAATGGTAAAGGACAGGCCGTTGATAGCTGAATTTCCATCAGGGTACTGGTAAAAAATATCCCTGGCCTCAACTTTATGGTGGCTCATTTAAATCACTCCTGTCAGCCAGGCGCCAATCAGCCATGGCAGGTTATAAATTCGCGCAACTATGAAAAAGCTGACCCATGACAGTATATAGACCAGATCAGGAAGGCGCAGATTTCTTATCTTCCCGCTGTGATATTCACCGGTAAATCCACGCAGGGTCATGGCCTGATATACTCTGAGGGCACGGTCATAGGTCCGCAGCAGCAATTGCCCGGCAAATGGTCCCCAGGTACGCCAGTTGATGCCGCGCTGGCCGGGTGCGCGCAGGCTGTAAGCCTGTTGCATATGTGCCAGTTCCTCACCCAGCACCGTTATATAGCGATAGGTAAGAAGCAACTGTAAAACAAATAGTTTGGGAATTCTTATCTGCCGGAGGGCGCCGGCCAGATTGTTCATTCCGGTAACCGCAATAAGCAGCAGGGCGGCAGTCACCGTTAGTCCACATTTCAAGGCAATTGACAGAAAGGTTATCCAGCCCCGGACAATAATAAAGGTGCCAACTTCCACGGTTTGCCGGTCAAAGATAGGATTAAAAACACCGATGCCGATAATAATGGGCAGAACCGGTAATAGCTTATGAAGTATTGGCCTAACCGGTATTTCTGCCAGAGTAAAGACCAAAATCGGGTATATAAGCAGGGGGAGCAGACCAGTGATACTGTAACGGTCAAAGGATAAGACCACAACTAAGAAAATAACTGTGGTCAATAGATTAACCATCGGGTGAAGCCGATGCAAGGGAGTATCTTTATGGGCCAACTCATCGAGCAGGCGCAGGTTGTATAGAGGTTTGCTTATGTCCTGCATATTAGCTTAAATCCTATCTGTAAATTGTGTCAGGCAACCGGGTTTTTCTTCTTCTTAATTAAAACGATGATAAACCCAATAAGTCCGACCAGAACCAGGGTTAAAGCACCGCCAGCCAAACCGGAAACACTGGTGCCAGCATTAACCGCCGGCCAGGATTTTTGGGCATCGGTATTCGGCTTTATCGCAGTTAGAGCGGCAGTCGGCTTAAACCCATAGTCAGGTAAGAAGGCGGTTTTTTCCTGAATAGAAGCCAATGTTGAATGAATACTATCATATACTTCCAGTTCAGCAGTCCCGGCCGTCCTTTCTATTGACCATTCCAGTCCATCTGGATTGGAGGAAGCAAACCAGGACAGGCCGCCGCCTACCAGAACGATAGCTATTGCCAAGCCAATCAATACTTTTTTAATCGATAGGTTGCCCAATGCAGTGCCGGTAACAGCCCGGTCAAGAATTTCCGGTCGCGCCTGCCAGACAAAGGTTAAAACTGCTCCGGTGACCAGGCCTTCAACCAGACCAATAGCCAGATGAATCGGCTGCATCAGCAAAACAAAAGTGGTAAAGGGCAGTTCGGTTTTACCGGAGAGCAGGGTCTGCAGCACCACACTAAAGGATCCTAATTGCAGGGCAATAATTACGGCAACCACCGAAGCCATCCATATCCGTTTAACATTAAATCCCCGGCGGTTAATCATTTTATAAATTATAGGGTAAGCCAAAAAGCAGGTGAAGAATCCCATGTTAATAACATTGCAGCCGTAAGCCAGCAGGCCGCCGTCAGCAAAAAATAGGGCTTGTATCAATAGTAATGAAGCCATAGTAAGGAAACCGGCATAGGGCCCGAGCAGCGCAGCTAACAGTATACCGCCTCCGATATGACCACTGGATCCGGTGCCGGGAATGGTGAAATTTATCATCTGGGCGGCAAAGATAAAGGCGCCCATAACTCCCATTAAAGGGATTTTTTTATCGTCCAGTTCACCCTGGACTTTCTTTACCGAATAAGCAGCCAGCCCGGCGGTTACTGCCAGCATCGTACCAGCTACGGATGGTGAAATTAATGCGTCGGCCATGTGCATAAATCGTCAACCCCCACAAACATAAATAGACCCACAAAAGGCGGAAATAAAATTCCAGTCCCTTCATGGGTCTGATCTATCGATAGGATAATTACTGAACAACCGGAAACCTTCATGGTTTCTCTTATATTAATAATATGCCTTTAATATGGGAAGAAAGTCAACAAAAAGCTCTGAAAAGCTTCTTTAGTTGACCATGCTGTTCAGGGAAAACCATTTTCCAACCATGATCTGAAGTATAGTCCGATCGGTTTCGATCATTCCCTGTGTGCTCAACTGTCCTACATTTTTCATGGTTTCTTCGGAAGATACACCGACGATCCCATCTGTTGGCTGTACGGCAACACCATGTAAGGAAAATAATGCCGCCTGAGCTGCAGCACCGGCAGCAGTAGCCAGTTTTAATGAACAGCTAGCTTTTGCCCCATCACAGATCACCCCGGCCAAATCGCTGATCAGGTTTTTAATAGCGGCCGCTATGTGTTGGGTGGTGCCGCCCATTAAATAAGTGATACCACCGGTTGCACCGGCTCCGGCTGCGACTGAGCAGCCACAAATCGC
>JBLNAA010000020.1:0-23660 GCA_050259135.1 Methylocystaceae bacterium
AGTCGTCGAGCCGACGCCCGACGGTCTCCAGGTACTTCATCACGGCCCGGCGCATGTCATTCACGATGTAATGCAGGAAGTATGCCTCGTCTGCGGGATATCCGTCCGGCCCGGCAAAGACCACCCAGTCAGATGCTCCTGAATCGATAATGCGTGCACCGGCATCACTATGATCCGGGACGGGTTAGCATCGGTATTGAGAAATTAAATTTAACCGGTTATCAACTGCAGGAGTTATTATTTAAAGAGTATGGTATACAGTTAGAAATGGCGGGACCGAATTATATTGTCGCCCTGTTTACACCGTTTAACACCGCCCGGGAATGGGAAACCTTTTCTTTTGCATTGTCGGTAATAGGGGATCGTTACCGGGGGAATCATTGGGCAGCCGCCCAGCTGGTGTTACCTCCGGAGGCTCCGTTGGTTCTGGCTCCACGTCAAGCCTATTTCTCACAGCAATGCCAGGTGCGGATCAGTGAGGCGGCGGGATTGATCAGTGCGGAAATGGTAGCCGCCTATCCACCGGGGGTACCCTGTCTGCTTCCGGGAGAAGCAATAACCAGGGAGATAGTGGAATACCTGCAATACCTGCCCAAAAGCGGCGGTCGAATCCAGGGGATGCTTGACCCCGAGCAGCAATACATATACGTTATTGATATGTAGACTAAATTAATGTTAGCTGAGGTAAGAATTATGGAAAAAGGTTTTTTCATTTCCCTGGAAGGTATTGATGGCTCAGGGAAGACCACTCAAATACCCTTGTTAGTTAACTTTATTGGCAGTTTAGGACTTGAGGTGGTTTCGGTTCGTGAACCGGGAGGCACCCGGATTTCGGAAAAGATCAGAGAACTGTTACTGGATGTGAAAAACCAAGAAATGAGCTTCCGCGCTGAAGCTTTGCTATATGGGGCTTCCAGAGCCCAATTGGTTGAAGAGATCATTAAGCCGGCTCTGAACGATGGGAAAGTAGTAATTGCGGATCGCTATCTTGATTCTACTATTGCCTACCAGGGATATGGCCGCGGCCTTGATTTGGAATTCTTGCAGCAGCTCAATATTCTGGCGACCGGGGATTTAGTTCCCGATTTGACCATGGTACTGATGGTTTCACCCCAGATGGCCTATCAACGAAGGAAAAGAGGGGATAGTGACCGCTTGGAAGGAGAAGGACTGCTCTTCCAGCAGCAGGTTTATAATGGCTACAAAGCGCTGGCGGAAGAGGAAGCCAATGAGGCCAACCGTCTGGATAACAATGTCCAGGATGGATATCTGGCCTTGGCTCGTCGGGATAAACGAGCCCGAATTCATCTGATTGACGGTGAAGCCGACCCCAAGGTAGTAGCCAAGTTAATTCAGGAACGGGTATTGGCGGGGATCAAACAGAAAGGAATTATCAGCTGATCGCACCGATATGAGGGGGTAGCGACGAGTATGGTAAGGATCAACCGACGTGACAGTGCCAGTAATTTTAATCCGCTTTCGGTAGGTAAAGGTGATGTTAACCGGGCAGGCCCAGGGCAGTTTGAGGCTGATCTGCTGAATAAGCATGAAGAGTACAGTCAGGCCAAAATGAAAGAATTACTGCAGGATATTGACCGACTGGCCAAACGCCTGGTAACTAACCTTAATATCAATGATCTTATGCTATACCGTCGTATGATTAAGGATTTTCTGCGCGAAGCTACCACCAGGGCGTACCGGGTTCGTCAGCAGCGCGGAAGTATAAGACGCCACGGGCGTTCGGTTTTGATTTCCATCGAAGAAGTGGACAAAGAAGTGGAAGCCATGCTGGAAGAGCTGGTAAACAGCCAGGGTGAGGGGGTTAATATCCTGGAAACCCTGGATAAAATCAGGGGGATGCTGGTTGATCTGATGGTGTGAAAGCCATAATAGTAGCAGGAGTGGAAAAGAGTGCAATTGGCAATGGTTGGCGGACAACCCATGGTAACTAATAGGCTCACCGAGTATTTGCAGGGTAGCCAACTCAGTCATGCCTATCTGTTCTGGGGACCTTCCGGGGTTGGTAAACTTAAGACGGCTAAAGCCTTTACTGCGGATATCCTGGCGGCATCTCACCCCCAGACCCCGCATCTGATCGCTTCCGGTCAACATCCTGATTATTTGCTGGTTCAGCGTGAAGGTGCAGCTATTCGTATAGATGATATTAGAAATATGGAAAAATGGCTTTATCAAAAGCCTTATTGGGCCGAAAGAAAGGTAGTTATTATAAATGAGGCCCAGTATCTGAATCGGGAATCAGGGAATGCACTTTTAAAAACACTGGAGGAACCGCCAGCTTATGCGATAATAATTCTGGTAGCTAACAGTAACGCGCTCTTGCCAACTATAATATCGCGCTGTCAGTCAATACGCTTTGGGGCGCTAAGCACCAGTTATATCAATGAGGTACTCATAAGTGCCGGGACTGAACCTGAAATTGCATCTCTAACTGCAGCAATGGCCGAGGGCAGTCTAACCACCGCAGCCCGGCTGATACCAAAGGGGCCGCAGGTATTACTCGAGGAAGCCAGAACGCTCCTTATAAATTTTGGCCAGGGACGGGCTCAATTCGTGGTCTTACAGGCGGAAATCATGGAAAAGGATAATGAATATCAACAGGCTTTTTATGCGGCCTTACGTTATGTGCTGTTAATGGCCAGCCGTGATGAAGAAGCTGAATTTAAGATTAGTCCAGAACAGGCAAGGCAGATACTGATTAAGATGGATGAACATCGTCGCCTGGAAAAGGTTAATGCCAGTCGGCTTCTTTTATCCCTGGAGATGTTATGGCAGCTGTTTGATGTGGTTAAACCGGCCTGATGCCGTTTGATCAAACGCCCCAAGGCCCCCTTCTTCTTAGGTGGGGATAAACTGATGAGCGTTTGATAAAATGCTCGCGGTGCGATGCACACAAAATGCGAAAGGTAGGCCGCTAAAGCGCCCGCATTTTGGCGCACAATTTGCGTAAGCGCTCATTGAAATAAAGGAGGAACCAATGCCAGTTGTAGTTGGAGTCCGGTTTAAGCCGGCAGGTAAGATATATTACTTCGATGGTGACGATTTTGATTTAACTCCACAGGATCGGGTAGTGGTAGAGACGATTCGGGGGGTGGAGTATGGCTTTCTGGTAGTAGGACCACGGATGGTGGCAGAAGACGAACTGGTGATGCCGCTTAAAAAAGTACTGCGGAAAGCAACGGCGGAAGATCATGCTATTTATGCCGACAATCAAATGCGGGAGCAGGAAGCATTCAGTATCTGCGATAAAAAAATTCAGGAACACAGTCTGCCCATGCACCTGGTTGATGTGGAATATACCTTTGACCGTGGTAAAATTATCTTCTATTTTACCGCTGATGGCCGGGTAGATTTTCGTGAGCTGGTTCGTGACCTGGCCGCCATCTTCCGTACACGTATCGAGTTAAGACAGATCGGGGTTCGGGATGAAGCCAAGATCGTGGGCGGTCTGGGTACCTGCGGACGGGTGTTATGCTGTCACCAATGGCTGGGAGACTTTGAGCCAGTATCGATACGGATGGCCAAGGATCAGAACCTGTCACTTAACCCGACCAAGATTTCTGGAATCTGCGGCCGTTTAATGTGTTGTCTGAAATATGAAAGCGAACAGTATGACGAAACGGAAGGCAAGGCGGTTAATGGAGAGGGAACTGAACGAACTGAAACAATTGATGAAGGATTTATTATATGAGCTGTCTGATGTAAAAGAACGGGTATTGGCATTAGAAACCCTTATAGGGGGAGAAAAGGACGTCACTATGCCGACTCTAACCCACCGGGCGTTTGAAGTCAGTGCCGAGGGTTATGCTAATCTGGGGCGGCTCTATCGGCAGGGATATCATATCTGTCCCCATGCCTATGGGCATCTGCGGGTGGATGATGACGAATGCCTGTTCTGTGTAGCTATGCTGGAGAAAAAATGAGTGAACTCAAACATGAGGGAGAGACCTGGGACGATTTGCTCCGTGATAATATGGGAGTTCTTCAACCGGTCTCAGGATATCGCTTTTCTATGGATGCGGTATTGTTGGCTCATTTTGCCGCGCAGCTTTCTGCCCACCGAGTGCTTGATCTGGGGACCGGGTGTGGAGTCATCGCTTTGTTACTGGCTTCGCGATTGCCAACTGCGCGGGTTACCGGGGTGGAAATTCAGACTGAACAGGCTGACCGGGCCGAGCGCAGTGTCAGGGCTAATAGCTTACAGCATCGCGTTAATATCATTTCAGGGGACTTCAGGTCGGCTGATTTGTTAGCTGATCACCACTACGACCTTATTACAGTCAATCCGCCTTTCTTTCCCCGCGGACGGGGCAGACTGCCAGTCCAGGATTCCATAGCCATTTCTCGCCATGAAGTTATGTGTACTTTAGCCGATCTATTTACAGCCGCCGCCCGCTGGCTCAGTCGGGAGGGCAGGTTTTGCCTGATATTACCCCCGTATCGGGAAGCAGAAGCGTCAGACCTGGCCTTGAAGGCAGGAATACAACTTTCCAGGACACGTGAGGTTTGTCCGCGCGCCAAGCAGCGGGCTAACTTAATGCTCCTGGAATTTGTCAAGTTTGATAAGATAATCGATCCAGCTGTCTTGCCGCCATTAATTGTTTATCAGATGGATGGGGGCTACACAGCGGAGATCAATAGTATTTATTTTGGCCCTTAAGGGAGGAAGCATGATGCCGGGAACCCTTTTTATATGCGGTACCCCCATTGGTAATCTGGAGGATGTAACCATACGCTTGTTAAAGACCCTGCAGCAGGTTGATTTAATCGCCTGTGAAGATACACGTCATACCATAAAACTGCTCAATCACTATCAGATAAAAAAGCGCCTGATTTCTTATCATGAATTCTCAGGTCCGGAACGTGAGCATTATATTGTACGAGAATTGGAAGCAGGACGTCAGGTGGCGCTGGTTTCCGATGCCGGAATGCCCGGAATATCTGATCCCGGTCAGGAATTAATCACCCGGGTTATTGAAGCCGGCTTGCCGGTGCAAGTAATCCCTGGTCCAACTGCTCTGATCAGCGGACTGGTCTTGTCGGGTCTGGAAACCAGCATTTTTGCTTTTCAAGGCTTTTTACCATCCCGCTCCCGAGAACGTCGCTCAGCGCTGGAAGACCTGAAAACTGAAAAGAGAACAATGGTTTTTTACGAAGCCCCCCATCGGCTTTGTGACACCATTGAAGATATGCAGGCTATTTTAGGAGACCGACCGGCGGCAGTTTGCCGTGAGCTGACCAAGCTCCATGAGGAGGTTCAGCGGGATCAGCTCAGCAGTTTAGCGCGTTATTTTAGCGAGCATAACCCCCGGGGAGAAATGGTTATTGTGGTGGGGGGATTTGTGCCTCCGCTTCGGCCGGAAATTACCATCGAGGCTGCCGCCCGGGAAGTAATCAATATGGTTAATGAAGGGGCAAATAAAAAGGAAGCCCTGAAAATCAAGGCTTCCTTTTATGGGCTAAAAAAATCCGATCTGTATAAGGCCGTAGAAGAAATTAAACTAAATGATTAGCCAACCTGTTTGGCGATTTCGGTCAGGCAATTACGGCAGATATTCTTGCCTTTGTAATTAGCGACATCTTCGGCGTTACCGCAGAAAATGCAAGCCGGCTCATATTTCTTGAGAATAATCTTGTCGTTGTCGACATAAATCTCCAACGCGTCTTTTTCCTCAATCCCCATAGTTCTTCTCAATTCGATGGGAATTACAATTCGGCCCAGCTCGTCCACTTTACGAACCACACCAGTCGATTTCATCATTTTGTAATGCCTCCCCTTTTTTTGCTACTTATCCTGGTATACAAAAAGGCTACCTTATCTGGGATAAAACGTCAAGACTTTATACTACAAAAAAGTAAATTTATTTAAGTTCCATGACAAAATCTATGTATTTATTGACTTTATGTGACACTGTAAACGCCTAATTAGGGCATTTCTTACAAAGACGTATGTGAAAACCAGATCTTATACGGTGCATTTTTAACCTCTACTATTTTAACTAATTCTCCCTATTTCTACAAATACTTTTTCGATACGGAATATCTGATACTCATTTGTGATGAGGAACATTTTAATAATCATGTTGGTATTAGAGAGAGAAAATCTCGCTTTAACTGAAGAATAAGCGGCTTACGATGACCCGGAAAAGATAAAGGAACAGACGAAGAAATTTCGACAATTGGTTTTTTATGAAAAAGCTTATAAAAACATTCTCTGGCTTAACCGCCAACAAATTGTATAACTCAGGGCATTAGGGTTGTTTTTACGCGTCTATTTGGGGCAAAATAAGTTAATGAGGCTAGAGCTTTACATAAAGAATTGATAATGGGCTTAAGGAGGCAAAAAATACAATGGATGGGCGACCCTCGTTCTACATTACTACCCCGATTTATTATCCCAGTGACAATCTGCATATAGGACATGCATATACCACAGTAGCCGCTGACTGTATTGCGCGTTTTAAGCGCATGCAGGGCTATGATGTCCATTATTTGACTGGCACGGATGAACATGGCCAGAAAATAGAGCGGGTTGCCCGTGAGAAAGGGCTGACTCCACAGGAACATGTGGATCGCATAGTTGCCGGTATTAAAGTGCTTTGGGAAAAGCTGCTGATAAGTTATGACGATTTTATCCGTACCACCGAACCACGCCATGAAAAAGTGGTACAGGACCTGATGCAGAAGATATACGAAAAAGGTGATATTTACAAAGCTGAATATGAAGGCTGGTACTGTACCCCCTGCGAAACCTTCTTTACTGAACGGCAGCTGGCAGAAGGAAAATGTCCCGATTGCGGCCGTGATGTTGAACTGCTTAAAGAAGAAAGCTATTTCTTTAGAATGTCAAAATATGCACCCCAACTGCTGGAACATATAGCTGCTCATCCTGAGTTTATCGAGCCGGAAAGCCGCCGCAACGAGATGATTAGCTTCATTAAAAGCGGACTGGAAGATCTATGTATTTCACGTACTACTTTTTCCTGGGGTATCCCGGTGCCGTTTAATGACCGGCATGTAACCTATGTCTGGTTTGACGCCCTGACCAACTATATCTCAGCGATCGGCTACGGAATTGACAACGAGCAGTTCAATCGTTATTGGCCGGCTGATGTCCATTTAATGGCCAAGGATATTGTGCGTTTTCATACGATTATTTGGCCGGCTATGCTGCTGGCAGCTGAAATTCCTCTCCCCAAGCGGGTTTTTGCCCACGGCTGGATCCTGCTGGAGGGCGGCAAGATGTCCAAATCTAAGGGTAATGTAATCGACCCGCTAGTTCTCGTAGATAAATATGGAGTTGACGCCATTCGCTATTATCTGCTGAGTGATATGCGTTATGGCCAGGATGGTCTTTATTCGGAGGAAATTTTAGTTAATCGGATTAATTCAGATCTGGCTAACGATCTGGGCAATCTGGCCAGCCGGACGGTAGCCATGTTGGAACGTTACTTTGCTGGCCAAATCCCATCGCCGACAGCACCGGCTGACCTGGATGACCAGCTGCGGGAAGCAGCCCGTAAAGCCTATCATGAGACTACCCGCCAGCTTGACCGCATGGATCTGGCAGCGGCGATGGCTGCGGTTATGGAACTGGTACGGCGAGCTAATAAATATATTGATGAAACCGCACCCTGGGTATTGGCCAAGGATGATGCCCAGCGTGAGCGGCTGGGTACGGTACTCTATAACCTGGTAGAAGCCCTGCGGGTAGCGATCGTACTGCTGGCGCCAGCCATGCCTACTTTACCGGGGCGGGTGAATCAGCAGTACAATCTGTTTGCTGATCCTGATAATCTGGATTGGGAAGAAGCTGATACCTGGGGCATTACTCAGCCAGGCACCATGGTTAAGAAGCGCGAAGCATTATTCCCGCGTGTTGATATCAAAGAAGCCCTAAATCTAGAAAAGGCTGAACCAGTGGCAGCTAAGACGGTATGCGCCCCAGCGGCAGCCCCAGAAGAAAGCAAAAAAGAAGGAGAAGTGAAAATGGAAGCAGTTGGTGAAGGATTTGCCGAAATTACGATAGATCAGTTTGCCCAGACCGAGCTCCGGGTAGCGCTGGTTAAAAATTGCGAGAAACACCCCAATGCCGACAAATTATTAGTCTTGACCTTAGACTTGGGATCAGAAGAACGTACAGTGGTTTCAGGTATCGCCAAGTGGTACCAGCCGGAAGCGCTGATCGGTAAAAAAGTAATACTAGTGGCCAATTTAAAACCGGCCAAGATGCGGGGTATCTTATCACAGGGCATGATTCTAGCTGCTCATGATGCTGATGATAACCTGGAAGTTGTCTCTATTGACGGTCCTATCGCTCTGGGGGCTCAGGTTCGCTAGCTATGATTGATGCGCACGCCCATCTGCAGGACGAAAGTTTCACCGAGGATGTCAATGAGGTTTTGGAACGAGCTTTTTCCTCAGGGATAACTCATATTGCCTGCATCGGTTATGATCTGCCTTCTTCCCGGGAGGCGCTGGTTATGGCGGCAGCTAATCCTCGGATTCTGGCAGTGGCAGGGATTCATCCTCACGAAGCCGGGACCTATACCGAAGCTGACCTGACGGAGCTATATTCACTGGCTAAAAACCCGCTGGTGAAAGCGGTAGGTGAAATTGGCTTCGATTACTATTATGACAAGGATTATAAAACTGAACAGGAAAGTTTGCTGCGGGCTCAGATCAAAATCGCTCGGGAAGTAAATAAACCAATAATCATCCATGACCGAGATGCTCATCAGGATATCTTTAGAATTATTCAGGAGGAAAAAGCAGGACTAAATGGCGGGATCATGCACTGTTATTCTGGATCGGCGGTTATGGCTATGGATTTCATCCGGGCGGGATTTTATATTTCGTTAGCCGGACCGCTAACTTTTAAGAATGCCAAAAAGACAGTAGAAGTAGCTGCCCGGGTTGACCTCACGCACTTGCTGGTAGAAACTGATTGCCCTTACCTTACCCCCGAACCTTATCGCGGCCGAAGAAATGAGCCACTGCGGGTTTGGGAAGTAGCCGCCAAATTAGCAGCGGTAAAAGAGATAGAATTGCAAGCGGTAGAAGCCGCTACCGATAGTAATTGTCATCAAATTTTTGGCATCTAATTAGAAATATAGACATAAAAGTGAGAAAGATTTTGCAACCTGGCAGTATCATCTGTCAGGTTGCTTTTTATTTTAGGGCTGGTTTTTTACAGTTTTGATGGTAAACATAAAAAATTAAATGCCATATCATATAGAAATTAGCCGCGAGGGGCAGGTCTAAAACTGGTATTTTTTGATAATAATTAATGGTAAAAGAGGTGCCTATTTGACACAGCGATATGGAATATACTGGTAAAATGTTTGACAAGTAGGGGATTAGTTATTACAATCGAAACACGCTTCGTTTCTTCAACCAAGGTAGGACTCCTACGGTCGGGAGGAGGAATTTTATGACCATGTCGGCTAGCCGGAAACGGTTTTTTTGGCTGGCAGTGGCGGTTATGCTGGTAGCAGGTTTGGGGTTGTACTCCTGGGTTAATAAGTCAATAACCCTGGTAGTTGATGGCAAAAAGGTGGAAACCCATACTTTTAAAAGAACAGTTAAAGATGTATTAGCTGAGAACCAAGTTGTATTGCATACGGCCGATAAAACCAATCCTGGTTTGGACGCTTTGGTAGACGATGACACCACTATTGAAGTAATACGCGCCTTCCCGGTGAAAATTATTAGCGGAGGGCAAACGAAAGAAGTATTAACAACCCCGGCTTCGGTAGCCGCTATTTTAGAGAAGGCAGCGATAAAACCCCTGCCGGTTGATGTGGTAAGACCAGCTCTGAACACCACAATAGCCAGTAAGGGATCTATTCAAATTATCAAGGTTACCAGCAAGATGGCCACAGTTGAGCAGGTTCTGCCATTTTCAGTAGAACGAACTAGCGATGCAACCCTGGAAAAGGGGTTGCAGCGAACAGTTAAAAAGGGTAAAAATGGGCTGGCCCACCAGCAAATTCGTATAACCCTGTATGATGGCAAACCGGTAAAACAGGAAGTGATCTCCAGTGAAACCATTAAAGAACCGGTTAACCAGGTGATTGCTATGGGAACCATCACCAGCGTATCACGCGGATCCCTGCGTTTTGACTTTCGGCAAGCCATTATGGCTCATAGTACGGCCTATACTTATACCGGAAGAAATACTGCCACCGGGTTAAAACCAGCAGTAGGGCTGGTCGCAGTCGATCCCAAGGTTATTCCTCTGGGCAGCCGGCTTTACATTGAAGGTTATGGTTTTGCCAGAGCAGCTGACCGTGGAGGAAGCATTCAGGGCAATCGACTGGATGTCTTTTTGGAAACGGTGGAGGAATGTCGTAAATGGGGAGTACGAAAGGTTAAGGTTTACGTCCTGAATTAGGGTTTTAAGTTTAAAGGGGACACTCGTAAAAAACGAGTGTCCCCTTTTTATATGAACGCGCGCTGGTTAAGGGCGCGCTGGTTCACCTGCAGCATCAATACATTTTATGCATCAGCTGTTTAATGGGTGAAGGATGAAAACATAAAATCAAAGGATTAAAGCCATACTAAGAAAAATTTTGATCATAATGAGGTGAAAAGATGCGCAACAAAGTACTGCTTATAGCCTTGGTATTTATTCTAGGATGTACGTTGCTGGGTTGTAACAAGAGTGCCGCTAAAAAGCCAATAACGACCAAAAACAGAATTGTTCAAACTTCCCCGAGAACAAACAGGACACCCCAGCCCAATATGGAGAGGGTCATGGCTGATCGCTTTGCTAACATCGCCAAGCAGGTCAGCGGGGTCAAGGCGGCCACGGTAGTCGTAAACAGAAATACTGGGATGGGGGCAAAAGCCAACACTTATACGGCGATGGTTGGTATTGAATTAACCAGTAATATGAAGGGCAGTGCCAGTACCAGGATTAAGAAAGAGGTGGCTGATAAAATCAAAGCCAATGATAAATCCGTAACCAAAGTTCTGGTAACCACTGACCCGAATTTGATTACCCGGTTAAAAGATATAGCCACCGGGGTAATCAAAGGAAAGCCAGTATCCAGCTTTGCCACCGAGATTAATGAGTTGGCCAAAAGAATAGCTCCGACCATGAAGTAGAGTTGACCGGCCCGGAGACAGGATACCTGTTCCGGGCTGATTATTTTTAGGGTGTATATACCGCCAATGCTTTTGCTGCATCTTAAATGAACCGTGTTAGCGCCATGATATAATTAAATAAAGTAATTTGGAGGAGAATACCAGTTTGCATAATCCGGGAACCATCGGCTGGACTAAAGAGCTGCTGCATAACTATAACCTGACGGCCAGGAAACAGTGGGGACAAAACTTTTTAGTCGACCGTAACATACTTCAAAAGATAGCCCAGGCTGCAGAATTAGTCCCTGGTGATACGGTGGTTGAAATCGGTACCGGATTGGGTGCTTTAACTATTGAGTTAGCCGAACGGGCAGGTAGGGTCATTACAGTGGAAGTTGACCAACGGCTGGCGCCATTGCATGAGGAAGTATTTGCCCCCTTTTCGAATATAACTAAAGTAGAGGCCGATATCCTTAAAACTGATCTGGAAGAATTAGTACGGGCGGTGACCGGGGTAGAGTCAGCATACAAGGTGTGTGCCAATTTACCTTATTATATTACCAGCCCCATTTTATTTGCCTTGTTGGAACAGTGTCCCTCCCTGCAAAACGCAGTACTGATGATGCAGCGGGAGGTGGCAATGCGTTTAATGGCCCCGCCGGGCAGCCCAGATTATGGGATTTTAACCGTTATGGCTAACTATTATGCCCGCTTTACCACGGTTTGTCAGGTAGGACATAATTGTTTTTATCCTAAACCAGAGATCGAATCTACAGTAGTGAAGCTGGAACCCATTCTTGCTGATCAAAGAATCGAGGTCGGAGACGTTAAGATATTCAAGCGTTTGGTTAAAACCGGTTTTAATCAAAGACGTAAGATGCTGGTCAACACCCTGGCGGCGGGCTTTAACCTTACCAAGGATGAGGTGCGATATCGTTTGCTGCAATGTGAGATAAAGGAAACTATCCGCCCGGAACAATTAAGTTTGTCAGAATGGGCCAGATTGTCACTTCTCTTTCATTAAACAGGAAAGGGCGTTGGTAAAAGGTGAACTTTATCAGCCCCAGTCGAGGTAGGATTACCTTTGAACAAATGATTACCGATATCATCGATTATGTTCAAGCAGCGCCCTCCCTGATCTATCATCTCATTGTTGGTACCGACTCTCAGACTACTTATCAGCAGACCTGTTTTGTCACTGCTGTTATTATTCATCGTCAGGGGAAGGGCGGGCGTTTCTATTATGCACGGCGAAGTGAGCGAAGACTATCTAACCTGCGGCAGCGAATTTATATGGAAACAGTGCTTTCCCTCGAACTGGCAGATCAAATAAGGGGCGCGTTAAACCAACGGGGTATATCCAATCTTTTAGTTCAAATCCACATGGATGTGGGCAATCAGGGAGACACCCGCGATCTGGTACGGGAAGTTACTGGTATGGTAATGGGAAGCGGATTCTCAGCATTTATCAAGCCAAATGCCTGTGGAGCCAGTAAAGTGGCAGATCGGTACACAAAATAATCCAAGACATTAGAAATATCACCAGAGATGGATAAAAAACTACAATTTACGGTGCTTGACAAGGCTGAAACGGTTTTTGTATACTATTATACCCATGTTGACAGCATGCCCGGCCTCAAGTATAATTAAATATGGAAATTTTCAAAGAATATGATTGAGAAGGTGATTAGCTTGATTTCTCCCAGAGCTATATCCGATATTAAAAAAGACCTCGACGTATTTGTGGGCAGCCGCGTACGCCTTAAAGCCAATAAAGGGAGAAACAGGATTATAGAAAAAGAAGGCGTTTTGGAGTCTACATATCCTAACATCTTTGTTATAAAGGTGCGTGAACGCAAAGTAGAGCGGCGCATTTCTTATAGTTATGCTGATGTGTTGACTGAGACGGTTGAATTGTTTATTTATGATACCGCTGACGCCGAAATAAAGATAGCTTCCCGCTAAATGACAGACCAGCGCCTCCTTCGGGAGGCGCTTTTTTTGTTCGTGAACATCAGCCTATTCAGAAATTAGAGTTCATTGTGCGGACTATCCCATTAGCATCCCTCTGCTCCACGCCGTGCCCTAGCGAAGCTGCCTCCTTGGTGACGTCGCTGTCGGGATGCCTAATGGCGTCCGCAGATTAAGAATAACGTCTCTTGCCCCTGGCGGTTACAACGCAGACGGGGCATTATCAATAGGCTAAGGGGAGGCGCTTTTTTTTGCGGGGTAAATAGGTTAAAGTAATACCGTCGGATTACCAACACTTGGACTGAACTTTATTTACAGCAATGCAGTCAAAATAACTGGCGGGGAAGTCCATCCGCCGGAGTTGGAAAGGAGCCATTTTTCGTGGCTAGAGTATTAACCGTGTTCGGGACCCGCCCGGAAGCAATAAAGATGGCACCAGTAGTTAAATCACTGAAAAACACGGCCGGAATAGACTGCCAGGTGGCCGTGACCGCTCAGCACCGGGAAATGCTGGATCAGGTACTGCATTTATTCAAGATTAAGCCCGATTATGACCTGGATATTATGAAGGAACGCCAGGATCTTTATGGCATAACCACCTTGGCTTTAAACGGCCTGAAAGGGGTAATCCAGGAGGCCAAACCTGACCTGGTACTGGTTCACGGTGATACTACCACCACCTTTGCCGGGGCTTTGGCGGCCTTTTATCAGCAGGTACCGGTCGGACATGTGGAAGCTGGTCTTAGAACCTATAACAAATTTGCTCCCTATCCGGAGGAAATGAACCGCTCATTGACCGGCCGTTTGACGGATCTGCATTTTGCCCCTACCGAGCAGGCCAGAGCCAATCTGCTGGCGGAAGGGGTATCCCAGGAACAAATTTGGGTGACGGGCAACACCGTAATCGATGCACTTCTGCAAACTGTGGGTGAATATGATTTGGGCAGCATTTTGCCCGATATTGATTGGACGAAACGCTTGCTTTTAGTGACTTCGCACCGCCGGGAGAACTGGGGAGATCCGATGCGGGAGATATTTACCGCCATCCGGGAATTGGTTGCCGAATACCCGGACACTGAAGTTATCTTTCCGGTACATAAAAATCCGGTAGTTAGTCAGGTGGCACAGGAGGAGCTGGGAGGCCGCGAGCGGGTGCACTTAATTGAGCCGCTGGACTATGAACCCTTTGCTAATCTGATGAACTGCAGTTACTTGATTCTTACTGATTCCGGCGGTATTCAGGAAGAGGCTCCTTCCCTGGGCAAACCGGTACTGGTATTACGAGAAACTACCGAGCGGCCGGAAGCACTGGCAGCTGGTACCGTAGAACTGGTTGGAACCAGCTATGACCGGATTAAAGCTAAAGTCCGGGAACTACTGGATGATCAGATGGCTTATCTGCAGATGGCCCAAGCTGCCAACCCCTTTGGAGATGGCAGAGCAGCCGACCGTATTGCGGAGATAGTAAGCGATTTCCTTGCAAATGACAGAGTTACCAAACAGTGACTATATTGACAATAGATTAATGTAGCAACCGGTATTGTCACCAGAATATGATAAACAAGATTTATTATGCCTCGCGGTAGAACTGATTCAAGGTAGTTGGGGAGAGGATTCTTACATGCCGCTCAAGTCGAAGATAATGGTAACCGGTGCGGGTTGGTTGGCGGATGAACTACATAATGTTCTGAGCGATACCTTTGATGTAATGATTGTGCCGCCCAAAGCACTGGATATTACCAGCCGTTTAATGTGCTATCAATTAATTGAACATTATCGTCCCCAAACTATTATCCATACCGCTGGTGATGATAATCTTGATCACTGTCAGAGTGATCCGGGCTGGTCGTATCGGTCTCATGTGGTCGGGACCCGTAATATTATTAAAGCTGCTACCAGGGTAGGGGCTAAAATTGTATATCCAAGTACAGTGCATGTTTTTGCTGGCGACCGTGATGAAGCTTATACTGAAGAGGATCTGGCGAATCCAGTAAATATTCTGGGACAGACCAAGTTTTGGGCTGAAAGGCTGGTAATTAACTCACGCCCTGATTCTTTGATTATCAGGTCATCCTGGCTATATGGACGAGGTAACATGGGCTTCTTCTCGGGCCTGGAACAAATGCTTAATCGCGATTTACCAGTTAAGGTGGTAGCCGATCAGCTTATCAGCCCCACTTATAGCCGTGACTTTTGCCAGGCCTTGAAAGAGCTCCTGCTGGCCCGGGCCTGTGGGGTATATCACCTGACTAATAGGGGTAGCTGTACCCTGTATCAGATGTTTAGATACTACCTGGCATTGACCGGGCAGGGGGAGAGACCGACTTACCCCATCAGCGGCAGTGAGGTCAGACTGCCAGCTCCCCGTCCGCAGTCAGGGGCACTAGCCAGCACCCAATTAGACAATGTTGGCATCAGTATGCGCAGCTGGCAGGAAGCGATGACCGTTTGCCTGAAGAAAAGAGAACATCTGGCTAACATCATTACCAACAACCAGGAAAGTTTCGCCCATCAGAGCTTATAACCTGGACCATACATAAATACATCATAATAACAGGCAAAAACACCTTTTAAGGGATTAAACCTAAAAGGTGTTTTTTAGTGTGGGTAAAACTATAAATATATTAACGCTGGCGTGAAATCGTATTGGGAACCAATTTAGTACTTTCATCTTTATAAATTAATTGGGGAATGGGCAGACCCCAGGTCTTACGAATATCAATATTTTCGTCCCAGGGTTCACCTTTGCGTATAGTATCAAATAAAGGTTCCAGGCTTAAATTGTACTCGCGAAAACCCGGGAGTGTCTGAATCTGCTTCCATAACTGGTCAATAAATGGTTGGAAGTATTCCTGATCACCGGCGTAGAAACGGTCCTGAGCCTGTTGATACATAAGTAAGTCAGTAGGGAGTCGATTATAGCCTGTGGCTATTATATAGCCCAAAGATAATGCCCCCAGTGTTATTTCAGGATCTATCAGCCAACTAGAGGGGGTGCGGTATTCAAAGCCGCCATGGGTCTTGGTGCGAAATTCGCCTAATAGACCGTATCTGCGGCGTCTATCGCGTGAGGCCCGCGAAGGTTCCAGCATTGACAGCGGTAAAGCCAGATACGTATCTAAAGCACGTAAAAGATGGTTATTCAAGGGGATACCGCTAAAGTGAATATGCCCTCCGATAGGATATCCCAGGGGCATAACTCCGGCTACCCACTTTAAGTTGCGGTAGGGAGCCAGCCGATTAGCTTTGTGCATGCTTTTCTTAAGGTTCTCCACCAGCCCATACGGGTTTGATGAGGGGTAAGGCCGGAACTCGGCTACCGGCCGATGTTTGCGATTGGGCATACGGATATTGTCACAACCTACTTCCCCGGCCCGGGGAAAAAAGTAGGAGGCCGGTACCAGATTTCCAGATTTGCTGTTCGCCAGCATAAATTCGGGATCAGTTCCCATTACTATTGATTTGGGGTCAATAGTCAACTGATTAGTAGCGTCTTTGAATATAGCTTTGACATAACGCTGCATAGTTTTCTTGGTTAGGCCGGGAGCGGGATCAACATCGATGACATGGAGACGGTACAGGCTGTCGACGGATACTTTTACCATTCCAATATCAAGCCCCAGCGAATATAGAGTTCGAATTACCAGGGCAATCACCTTGGCAACTTCCCGATCATCTGCTTCAACCGGGTAATAGGGATGATCGTCCCGGCGTCCAACTGGTAATGGTTTTCCGGTAACCGGATCGGTTAGATTCTGACGGGCTATGGCGATTACCTGCTGATTAACCATGTGCACCCGATAGCGACGCAGCCAGCTGCCGTACCGGGAGTAGGAAACTCGATTAAGTTTAAGAATTGCTCCGGGATCCTTGGCATTTCTTAACCCAATTTCATGGTTGTAAACTAAATCTTCCTGACTGTTGCTGCCAAGAACAAAGCTGATTTTTACATAACTGAGGTCACCAGAAAAGACATTTTCAGTTTTGAGCAGGGGAAAATTTTCCGCTAATGCCTGTGCCATCATATTGGCAGTGGCAACATGCGGGTAATTAATGATTACATGCGCCATAGGCTAAGAGCCTCCGTTCAGCTGGTAATACCCTCCAGGAATCCTGCATAATCAAGCAAATGTCGGTGTGACGACATACGGATCACCGTTTCATCAAAACGCTGGGGCTTCGAGTTCAGTTCCAGAATATAAGGATGCCCGTCGGTGGTTAGACCGACATCAGCAGAAAGCATAGCCAAATGTATTCCCAGACGTTTTTCAAGTAGGGTTGCGGCATCCACCAGCAGACTATGCAAATTTTCCGGACCAGGTTCTTTATCTTTACCAAAAGACCAAGCTATTGCACGTTCAGCCGACCAAACCTCTCCGCCGTTAGGTACGTGGGTCAGGTATAAACCGGGTGCACTGACCCGTGCTCCCAATCCAATAAAATCCCATTGCCCATGTCCATCTTTTTGGAGCAGGCAGCGCAAATCAAATACCCGGCCTTGATTGCCTGCCAGTGGAACTGCCTGTTGAATAAGATAATTGCGTCCACGACAGAAGCCCAGCAGGAGTCGTCTCAG
This sequence comes from Methylocystaceae bacterium, assembly GCA_050259135.1. Classification (GTDB taxonomy): domain Bacteria; phylum Bacillota; class Syntrophomonadia; order Syntrophomonadales; family JBLNAA01; genus JBLNAA01. The sequence goes on from JBLNAA010000020.1 coordinate 17,657, forward strand.
AGCATCTGCTTGTTTGGGAGGGTATTTGATCAGACGGGTCTTTTCCTGCCGCAAACATTTCCAACTGTGGCCATCAGCCTCCACCTTGATGATTCCTTTACCCAGAGCACTGGACCCGGGCTTAAGGAAAAAGGAGCTCCCCTTGTTGATAAAGTAAGATAAGGTCTCTTCGGTCAGGGGATGAGTCTCGGGCAGATAAGTGTTAAGTACTGAATTAGATTGCAGTGCGGCATATACTTCTGGTTTATTTATAAACCGGGTATTAAATATTATATGACCTTTACCTTCCAACCGCGACAAAGTTGGAAGGTGATTATTCTCCAGACGGCGGGTCGGAATCCGGTTGTAAAAAACCAGGGGACGCGGCAGTTGTACGGTATGCCATTCTCTTTTGTACATTTGGGCGTTTACCATTTCGGATGACGCCTCCAGGGTTTGGGGGGTAAAGACCGCAACCAGACCGCCGGTTTCAGCAGCTATTTTACTAATTTCTCGATAAGCACCGGTGCGGTTACCAAAGGGACGGTCTTTCTCAGGTGTTGTCGGTAGTGTGGTGATTATCCCCAGATAGGGCCCCAGCAGAAGCTGCTGCCGGTCACTGCGGTAACGATAGCGCCACTTAATCCCATCGGGAATCCCCAGTAAATGCAGGTCCTGGGGGTTAACGTGGATTCCGCTTTTGTGTCCGCTTATACTAAGATTTATTTTTTTAGTTCCCACGCACAATTGCAGTTTGCGGCTGACCAGACGGCGGGTAAAAGATTCCGGCAAGTGTATCTGTCCTGAATTAACACGGTTATTAGCCTTGAGTTCAATCATGATGAGCCACCTCATAAAAACCAGTCAGGTAACTGGCATATTGTAACGGCCGCAAATAAGATAAACGAACCAATTCCGGGTTACCCTCGGTTTCCACTGCCCGACGGGGTTTGGAGTTCACCTCAATTATCCACACCCAGCCGGCACGATCAATACCCAGGTCAATTCCCAACTCCCCGTAAAGGTGACCGCTGACCTTCTCCAGTGAAGTAGCAATTTGATAAGACGAGGTTCTGATTTTTTTCAAAATAGGACCGGCGTTTTTCCCGGTAGCAGCATAGATAACCTTGTTCAGCGGTAAGGCAGTGCCTCCGGTAGCCAGGTTGGTTACAATCTGATTCCCTTGAGCTACCCGAGCAAAAATCTTGGTTATTTTAAATTGACCGCTGTTATCCTTTTGAATAAGAACCCGAACATCAACCGGATTGCCGTTCATTCTCATTAATTTAATTTCCTGTTGTACCAGGTAACCTGTGGAGCTCATATGCGAACGCGCTGCTTCATAAGCCTTCTTTAATGAAGAATAATCTTGGGAGGCTCCTTTGCTGGTAGCTAGGCGATAACCATTAGTAGTTCTGGTTAAGCGCATAATTCCCAGACCCAGGGTACCATTGGTTGGTTTCAGGTAAACACCGCCATAGCTATTGACCATACCATGTACCTGGCTTAAGGAAGATACCAATCGAGTATCGGGTATGAGACGCTTTAGATCCGTACGGTGTAAGGCTTGATTAATTTCCCACTTGTTAAAGTACCGGGGGTTAAAGTAGCGATTATCGGTAATGTGGTTAAGTACCTGCTTGGCAGCAATTACCTCTTCTCGCTTTTCACTTTTGCGGGAATAAATCTGATCATAAACTGCCTGCGGCCAGGGGTAAGTTCCGGATATCCAATCTTTATTCTGGTAGTGGAACCCCGGCCAAGTTTTGACCTTGGTATCGACGTCATCAGGGCGTACCAGATAAAAGAGACCTGGCAGGGTGGTGCTTATACGTCCCAAGCAGTTTAATTCGCCAGCGGTGCCGCTGGTAGATTCGGATTTTACCGAGCGGCGGCACAAAATGGCCACCACTGGTCCCAGCCTCAAAGTGCCGGAGGCCGATGACCATCGGTAGTGCCATTGCAGATGTTCAGGCACTGATAAGGCAGTGGCCAGGCCTGGGGATAATCTGGCCAAATGGTTGTTGTCAGAAGTGGTGACTACCTGGGCAACACAAGTGCGGTTAGACACTTGAACCTTTACCTGAATTGTAAGGTGGTGTTGATGATAGAAGCTGGCAGGCAGGTATACTATGCGATCATTAAACATTTACTCATAGCCTCCTAACGGGAGTTGTTGACATAGTCATACAATATATAATCAATTAGGTACTCATAGCTGATGCTGCGGGTTTCTAAGTCACCCGCCATTAAAAATGATTTGCGGCTCGGTTTGCCGTTCACCTCGATAATCCACACTTTGCCCTGATAATCGATTCCCATGTCGATTGAGAATTCTCCCAGACGTTTCATATGTTTCTGCAGTACCCGGGCAGTCTGCAGGGCGATACCATCAATTTCTGCCTCGGCTTTTTCCTGCCAGGTGGGGGGAAGTTTCCTTATATAATCATTAAGCAGTACTGCCCTACCCCCCTGGTGCAGGTGGGTGGTTACCCGGCCAGGCTCAGCCTGCCGGGCGACTTTCCCGGTTACCCTAAAATCAGGACCCTGACTCTGGACCAGAACCTTAAAATCAAAGAAATGAGGATAGTTCCAGAGACGGATACCCTGTTGAACAATTGATGAGCCGTTAGTTATATGGGGTGGCAACTTATCAAGGCTGGCTACTTTTTGGACTTTGCCTGATGAGCTGATGAGCTGATAAAAGCGGCCATTATGCGAGAGACGGTATATACCTGTCCCCCGGGCACCAGCCCGGGGCTTGATATAAATTTCAGGATAGAGAGCGATCATGGCGGCAATATCTTTTATTGATTTGCACAAACGGGTTTCCGGGAGGTGATGCTTTAGCAGCGGGTCAGTTTTAAGCAGCTGGTAACACGCCCACTTATTGGGCATAGCTGAGTTAACCAGAACCGCCCCCCGGGAGATCAGTTTTTTTATTAACTCATCCCGCCCCGAGAACTGATGACCAAAATAACGGTTATAAACCAGATCCGGATAGGGCAGGTGCTGTTTAATCCATTTGCCGGCGGTCCAAGTATAGCCGTCCAAACCATCAGTGGTTAATGTGCTGCGCGGGGTAACTACATAGACCATTACCCCTCGGGCATTGGCGTGTTCAGTCAGCTCGGTTATAAATCTGGTTTGAACGGCAAAAGGTTTTTCTCCGCCTAAGAAATCCGCAACTACCACGGCTACCAGTGGGCCCAAGCGTGCCTGGTTTTTCTGGCATATGGTGTGCATATAGGCAGGCAGCCCGAGAAGGTAGGGAAATTCAATCCATGCCAACGGGGTATTATATGATCCCCATTGGATAGGATAACAGCTGTTTCCTAACCAAAACACATTATAATTTTTCCATAATGGACGCAGCGCCTTACTAACCCGCCATCGTTTAGCCGGGATCATTTTGACCAATATCTCACCATTGGTAGGCAAAACGTAATACCCCTTTATTCAAACTTCGTATAATTTGATGGTTATTGATTTATGGTTTCAGTTCTACATTATATGAATTGTTTATCAGCCTAGTGAAAGGCTGAAACAGGGACAAAGTGAGTTTTTTGGTAGGTATAGTAAGCACACTTCGCTAACTGATCTCATACTATATCCTAGAATTTTAGCCTGCACTAAACCGCATCGCGGCAGGGCGAAATTCAACAGCAAAGGAGGGAAGTTAGTGGGAACTATATGTGAATACCCCTGCAGGCTTGATTTATGGGCTGAAGTGGTAAAGGCCAAGAACATTCATCGTGAAGATGTATTACTCAATCTTGTATCAGCAGTAATCAACTACGGCAATGTTATCAGTGTTGAGGAAGCTCGAGTTCAGGTAACCAGTGTAGTCACCAACATCATTGCCAGCAGCAAAGTGCACGTTGCCCTGACCTACAATCTAATCCTCACCATCCTGTATGAAGTCGCAGGAGTGCCTACCTACCAGTTGGTGACGCTGGGTCCGCACACTTACACCAAGGATGTAACCGTAAGTGAGTTTGACCCGCCTTTGACCAGCCAGCAGCTCCGGGATGAAGTGGAGAATGTCCGGGTAACTGTCAAGAATTGGGTGGTAATACCAGAGATTCTGTCTACCGGTGAAACTTACACCAATTCATCAATCACCGCTTATGCTGATATTATTACCAAACTGACCAAACATCACGATGTTATAGTCTACGGTGAATATGATCCCGAAGTTGATCCCTGATGCTAAGCAAGGGCTCTCTAGCCTGGTCAAATGGCCGGGCTTTTATTTTATTAACCCGGGGAGGTTGCAGCTGGTGAAAAGATGGGGGGTGGCTCTTAGCGGGGGGGCCTTAAAAGGGGCAGCCCATGTAGGAGTTCTGGAAGTGCTGCGGCAGGAAAAAATGGAGCCGCATATGATCTCGGGGACCAGTGCCGGTGCTATGGCCGCCGCCCTTTATGCCTCCGGAATGAGTCCAGCCGCCATGAAAAAGTGGCTGCTTAATCTGAAAGCCAGTGATTATCTGGATTATAACTGGGCAGGTTTAGGTAAGTTTTGCTGCCAGCTGCTAACCTTGCATCCCGGGATCAAATACTTACCATCAGGTGTTTATCGCGGTAATAAGCTGCACGCCCTGGTCCTTGAGTTAACGGATAACAAGACCTTGAAGGATTGCCGCCTTCCCGTAGCTATCACGGCTGTTGACCTGGACCGGGGCAATCTGGTGGTTTTTACAAATGTAACGATGGAAATTGAAAATGGAAGAACGGAGGTAATTATGGATGCACTCCTTGCTGATGCAGTACGGGCGAGTATATCAATTCCCATTATGTTTATACCGGCTGATATTGGCGGACAGCAGTTTATTGATGGTGGCGTTCGGGATATCTTACCTCTGGGATTGCTGAAAAATATGGGGGCTGAGATTGCTGTCGGAGTTGACCTGAATGATGGTTTAGGGCGGTATCATTCACCGGCCAGCGGACCCATCGATATCATGACTCGTACCCTGGATATCATGACGGAGGAGACCTCAGATGACCAGGAACTGATGGTTGCAGATTTATTGATACGACCTTACCTGGGTAAATACAAACTGGATGATGCGCAGAAACTGGGAGAGATTATCCGGGCGGGGGAACTGGCTATGATCACACGGGCCGAGGCCTTGCGTGAATTGGTTAAGTAACCCATTATCCAAAAATTACATATAATAACCAGTAAAGTGGAGACATCGCGGGACTGCCGGATGGAAAATAATGTTAGATGAAATTTATACCCCGTAACGTTCACTTACCCCAACCTAGTATCCAGGCGCACCCGGCGGGGGAGGAGGTTAGAATGGCAACCGACAAATTTGAACATGCAACCTTCTATCTGACCAAAAAACAGGTAGATGATATCAAGCGATTGGCCAAGGAGCAACAGATTTCCCGCAGTGCCCTGGTCAGAATGATAATCCGCTCATACCTGACCAGGAAGGAGGATCCCAAGGAATAATGAAGACCATAACGATGGCTGCCTGCTGATGCCCGATGCTGGGGAGTGGGTGAGCCATCTTTTTATGTGGGGGTGGGGGACTCCGGCAACAGTGCTGGAGGCTTCGCGCCATTGGCAAACCAGAGCGGAAGCGACCAAGGTAATGGTAGTGTTTTTACAAGGGATTGTGGGATAAACTAACATGCAATGATTTGACGGATTTATAATTTGACTGTGGTTTCGACCTGGTACGCTCCGCCTCCACCATTAAAACACTCTAAAACCCTTTAAAATAGGCGTTTTCAGCTAATCTAAAATTATTGAGAGGGCCAAGTATAGTTCCATAAGAATCCCGAAGAATCGGGATAGTTACATAAACATGCGTACCAGAGGTACCTATCGGCGTACTAAATTTGCAGTATGCCGGAAAATAAGAATAGTAATATTAGATATAAAATAGCACTTTCAAAACAATTGAGAGTGCTATTTTTTCTTTATTTTCTGCTTCTATGTTTCCCAAGACATGGAAAGGCAATATTTATAGGATCTCCGGGGACGTGCTATTACGCGTAAATAAAC
>JBLNAA010000021.1:0-39130 GCA_050259135.1 Methylocystaceae bacterium
CATCGGCTTTACCATTACGTTCCTTTTCCTTCTCCATGACTGCCCCTCCTCAAACATATGTTCGATTTAAATTATAACTCACCTGATAGTCAAAAACCAAATTATTTTTTAATCATATCCAAACTAAATGATTCATTGATCAGTTAACTGGAATTTATGCAGCGGCTGATAAATAGGCCCGCCCGGAGTCAGTGTGCTTTGATAAAGTGTAAAGCTGTCCAAATGCCATTCTTGGCCATGCAAATTTTTAAATGCTGGTTCCAGTTGGGGCTGCAGCAGGTTAAAATTGCGTTCACTTCTTACCCGTCCGAGCGTCAAGTGCCATTGGCGTTTCTTCTCAGGAGTAAGATGAAGAAATTCCAGCTTATTATCGGTCGCTGCCGCCAGCCCATTAGCCCGTGCTATTTCCCCCCCTATCCCCAGCCAAATGGTTCGGGGGCGGTTTTGGTTTGGGAAATAGCCAACTCCCGTCAGGCTTAGTTTTATCTGACCTGGAGTTACCTTTTCCAGTTCGGAAATAATTTTCGGTATCTCCGCTTCTGGCTGGTCACCAAGAAATTTTATGGTTAAATGCAGGTTATGCTCTTCCACCCACTTAATATCAGCTTGGTAAGACCTGGCTTTTTCAATTCCTTTATTTATCAGGTGACGCAGGTCATCACGTACATCCAGCGCAATAAACAGCCGTTTCACTGATTTTCACCCAGCCGCCGCCGCAGCCAATCGAGGGCAGATTTAGCACTTAACATCCTGACTGCCTCACGCCCGCCTTTAAAATGCAGTTCCTTGCTACTGCAGTTATTCCGATCAGCCAGAGCGATGTAAACCAATCCTACCGGCTTGTGATCGCTGCCGCCGCCCGGGCCGGCTATACCCGTAATCCCAATACCATAATCAGTCCTGCCTTCAGATCGTACCCCTATGGCCATAGCCTCGGCTACTTGAGGGCTAACTGCTCCATACTGGTCTATTAAGTCTGCCGGAATATGTAACCAGTGATTTTTAGCAAAATTGCTGTAAGTAACTGCTCCCCCCCAATAATAAGCTGAACTGCCCGGATTATCAGTCAGCAGCTTGGAAGCCAGTCCCCCGGTACAGGATTCGGCCAGTGATACTGTTTGCCCTCGCGATGCCAGCAATTCTCCTACCACCTGGGACAGACTTTGTTCATTAAAGCCATAAAAGTTGTTGCCCAAACAATTGACGGCTTTGTTTACCGCCTGGTCAAACTCCTGGTTTAACAGTGTTTCCTCTTCACGCTCCGCCGTTAACCGAACATGAACTTCACCTTCGACCGCCAGTAATGCGACCTTAATTTGCGGGTATTCCTGCAAAAATGGCGCCAGCAGTTTTTCCACCGGTGATTCTCCCGCTCCAAAAGATTTGATTACCACTGATCGTACATGGTTTAAATTGCCGGTGGCTTTTTGCTGCAGCCAGGGCTTAACCGACTCATTAAACATCGGTTTTAACTCACGGGGAGGGCCGGGTAAGAGCATAAAAGTCTTATCCTGAGCGGTAAATAATACCCCCGGGGCAGTTCCCCAATTGTTATCCAGGATTAATGCATCTTCAGGTATTAGGGCTTGCTTGCGGTTGATGTCCGGCATAGCTACCTTACGAGCGGCAAAATAATTTTCCACATGGGCCAGTGCTTTTGGTGATAATATCGGTGTTACCCCACCAACTTCATAGGCAGCTTCACGCGTCAAATCATCAAGGGTCGGCCCCATACCTCCGCTGCTGATAATAACATCGGCCAGATCGCGAGCCATAGCGAATGCCTGCGTTATTAGCTTATAATCGTCACTAACTGTTACCCGGCCTATTACCTCGTACCCTAGTTCACTTAACTGCCGGCTAAGATAATGACCGTTGCTGTCTTCAGTCTCTCCCAAGGTCAGCTCCGTTCCGGTTGAGATGATAAAAACCCGATACATTTAACTCACCTTCCCATTACATCTCTCCATAATATAACCCATATCAGCAAAGTGATTATAAGTATTTATGCCTTCATTAGAAATTCAGATAAAAAAATCAGGCTGAATAACAGCCTGATTAATTATTGTTTTTATAGATTATAAATAATCAGCTTGCCAAAAGCTGTTTCCACTCCTGCTGGTTCAGCGTTTCCCGATCCAGCAGCATACTTACCGCCTTTTCCAACACCTGACGTTCACCTTCCAATAATTTAAGTGTATCCTCCTTGAGTGACGCCAAAATCTCAGAACACTCATTGAATATTTCCTGCTGTGGAATATCTCCGCCCACGATCCCGAGCTTGGAATATCCGCTGCTCACCATTTCTTTAGCCCAATCCCAGGCCTTGGCGAAATCATTACGGGCACCAGTAGAAAAATCACCATACCACAGCAATTCCGCCATGGCTCCGCCCAGAGCCACCATTATCTGGTTTTTCATATACTCAATCGTATATAAATATTGATCATCACTGGGTGAAGGCCGCATATAGCCCATAGCATGACCTCGCGGTACAATAGTAACTGTGGATACTGACCCCGCATTCAAGGTTTCGCTGACCAAAGCATGACCTGACTCATGTACTGCTACCCGATACCTTTCTTCTTCAACTGGCACCCGGCCTGAGCGTTCACCCAGCATAACTTTCTCAACTGCTTCCAGCAAATGATGCTGCTCAATTTCTGTACCTTGATCCCGCCAGGCTAAAATAGCTGCTTCATTAGCAACTGCCTCCAGGTCAGCACCAGAAAAGCCGAAAGTCTGACGAGCAACTTCATCCAAGCAGACCGAAGAAGCCAGCGGTTTATTTTTCGTATGCAGGTTTAATATTGCACTGCGCCCCTCCCGATCAGGTAATTCCACTTTTACCTGCCGGTCAAAACGTCCCGGCCGTAAGAGTGCATCATCGATTAAATCCTGACGGTTGGTAGCCCCAATTAAGAGCAGACGAATTTCATCATCGGTTTTTAAGCCATCCATCTCGACCAGGAGCTGGTTTAAAGTCTGATCATACTCCAAGTGGCCGTGTTGGCTTCCTCTTTTGGTAGCCATAACTTCCAGCTCATCGATAAAGATTATGACACTGCCGCATCTCTCTCTTTTTGCCTGTTTTTTGGCTTGCTCAAATAACTGTCGTACCCGGCGGGCACCAACCCCGGCATACATTTCGATAAATTCACTGCCCGCGGCTGATACAAATGCAGAATGGGTGAAATTAGCTGCCGCCCGGGCCAACAAAGTTTTGCCGGTACCGGGTGGCCCGGTCAAAAGAATGCCTTTTAAAGGCCGAATACCCATATTGACTACTCTCTGCTCTTCCATCAGAAAGCCTAAGGCTTCTGTCAGCTCACGGATCGCTGGATCCTGGCCTCCGATTTCAGTAAAAGTGGTTACTGTCGATGAAGACTTAATCTTCTGGCCTACAGAACTTATACCGCCCTGCTGTTTCACCATCAGGAACATTGGTACTGCCAAAGCCAGCAATAATAAAACCGGCACAATGTTATAACCGATTATTCCTAAAAAAGCGAGAATGCCTATTCCCACCCCGATGCCAATCTCCCACTTCACTCGATATTCTCCTCCTTTAACGGGCTCGGATATCGTTTTATTACCCGATACCATACCTGGTTCGCTTTTCGTAAGACTACATAGACATTGGTTTCATCCATCTGGATATCTACCTGCCATCCCTGTTTAACGGCTGCAGACGCCATCCTCTGCTGCATTTCTTCATAGGCACCCCGGGTTAAATCGCCGTAAAAAATAAGAGATAATTGGTCAAATAACATTTCTGCAGACCGATTGGGAACGTTAATAATTTCAATTTCATAGTTGCTTAGCCGGGGCTTTACGGTTGCCTCCACCTGGTGAAACAGGTAGGCCAGGTTGCTGGTCGGCAGCAGTGAAACTTGTACCACCGTCGGTCGATTCTTACTGGCTTTAACGATATTTACCTCTTTGACTCCGCTAATATGATGCAAATCATTCTGCAATGGCTTCTGTACTGCCTGTTTGCCCAGCATTATATAGGCAAAATATAATAGAGCCAGGGTAGCGGCGCCGATGAGCAATATGGTTAGCAATCTTGTTTTCGACAATATTTGCACCTCCTAAATTATACCCTGCTCTGTGATTATTTGGCATCCTGTAACTGCTGGAAATATATATTTAACCCAATTAGTGTTAGTTATACCCATCAATGTTAGCAATATAAAATTACTTGTCATTTGGTTGATAATCGAATATATTTTAGATAGTTAGATTATTTTCTAAATGTCTATGAGGTGAATTAAGTGAATGCTGTGTTCCAAGCTTTATCAGATCCAACCCGTAGAAAGATACTGCATATGTTAAAGGATGGAGGTATGACTGCCGGCGATATTGCCGACCAATTTAATATCAGCAAGCCATCAATCAGCCATCATTTAAACCTGCTTAAACAAGGAGACCTGGTTACTGCTGAACGTGAAGGGCAATTTATCAAGTATTATCTCAATCTTTCTGTTCTGGAAGAATCATTGTTGGGATTTTATAACTTGTTAAAAGGAGGAAACTCAAATGAATAAACGCAAATGGCTTATGTTTGCAGCTCCTTATTTATTAGCTATAGCTGTGGGTATATGGTTTTACTTTATTTATTCTCAGCTGCCCAGCACTGTACCTTTGCACTGGAACAGCGCTGGCACGCCAGATCGGTTTGCCGGCCGCAGCAGCCTGATATATTTATTGCTGCTAACCATGGTAATACCAGTCATGATGGACCTGCTGCCTTATATTGACCCGCGACGCCAGAATTATCGATATTTTGCTGATAGCTATCAAAAAATAAAGTTGGGAACCAGCTGTTTTATGGTTTTCGTTTTTTATCTTTCCGTAAATACAGCTTTGTCACCTTCGCAAAAGCTTTCAACTTCCATAATGTCAGTTGGCCTCGGTATCCTGTTTATGCTGATCGGAAATTATTTAGCCAAAGTAAAAAACAACTATTTTGTTGGTATCAAAACACCCTGGACTCTGGCATCAGACGAAGTGTGGCGGAAAACTCATCGTTTGGGAGGATGGTTATTTTTTATCGCCGGATTAATTACATTAATCTCGGGTCAGCTGATTACCGGGGAATCATTGTTCCCCATCTTCCTGGTTGTAATTTTGATGGCCGCCCTGGTACCCATCATCTACTCATTCTTAATTTATCGCCGTTTGTTCACTAAATAGTTCATGCTCCAAAACACAAAAGCCGACCTTCTATACGAAGGCCGGCTTACTTTTCTTCAATTATCAGCTATTGGCCTGGGGGCGATATGCCTGATAAAAGTAATCAACTCCCGATGCTACAGTAACTATCATAGCCAGTAAAATCGCCCAATAACCAATGGGATAAGGAACATATTTAATAATCAGGGGCTGTAAAATGGCCAAAATGATACTATAAACCTGAATATGAGTCTTGATTTTGCCCCAATAGCTGGCGGGTATAATTACTCCTTCATCGGCTTTGATTACCCGCAGCCCCATCACTGCAAACTCACGCCCAATGATTATAACTACCGCCCAACCTGGGATACTGCCCAACTCCACCAGCACAACCAGCGCTGCCAATACCAGTAATTTATCCGCTAACGGATCAAGTATAATCCCCAGTGTGGTCACCTGATTATACTTACGTGCCAGCATACCATCAAAGGTGTCAGTTAAAGCTGCCAGGCCAAAAAAAGCAGCTGCCCATAGCGGAGCAAATTTAAAATCTGCAAACATAAGAACCATAAAAATAGGTATTAGAACGATACGGGCAATGGTTAGGATATTCGGCAGGTTCATATATCTATCTCCCCTATTAAGTCTACCCCTCTTAATTTTTTCATTCTTACCTGTACTATGCTACCATATTGTGCGCTTTGTGTATAAGGAATAAGTACCTTACTATCTATTTCCGGTGCCTGAAAGCTGGCATGTCCTCGTATGCCATTTCTCCATGGCGCTTCCAGCAGCACCGATTGCACGGTGCCCAGCATACCTTTTAACCAGCCGGTAGTGATCTTTTGCTGCAATAACTCAATTTCATGTACTCGATAATGCTTGATCTCCGGCGCAATATTATCGGTCATCGCCGCACTGGCAGTACCTTCTTCCTGGCAATAAGCGAAAACACCCAGCCAGTTAAACCTGGTAGCTAAAATAAAATCCTTAAGAACTTCAAACTGCGCGTCACTTTCACCCGGGAAACCTACCATTACCGTGGTTCTAAGAACTATCCCCGGCAGCGTCTCCCGCAGTTGGGTAATTAACTTAATAAGCTGATCCCGATTATAATGCCGGTTCATACTCTTTAACAAATCATTATCGCTGTGCTGAATAGGCAAATCAAGATATGGTATCACTTTATGATTCCCGGCCAGAGCTTCTATAATTCTGGTATTTAATTGCTGAGGATGAGCGTATAATACCCGAATCCATTCTAAACCCTCTATCTGGTTTAGTTCAGCTAAAAGACTGGCCAAATCATATCCATCACATTGGTAGGCTGTAGTATCCTGTGCCACCAAAACCAGTTCCCGACACCCCTGCTCTGCCAGATGGTGCGCTTCCTCGAGAATTGATTGGGGACCACGGCAGCGTAAATTACCTCTGATTCCAGGAATGGCGCAGTAGGAGCAGCGATTATTGCACCCTTCCGCAATCTTAAGATAAGCCCAGCCATGGGGTGTCGATATTATTCTTGGCCCTTCCTCACGAAAGATATTGGACTGCTCCTCGAGTAGCCGGGGACGATTTCCCGATTGAACCAGGGCAACTAATTCACTAATCCGCCTGGGGTTGCCTACACCCATTAAGCCATCTATCTCCGGCATTTCCTGTAACAAATCACCACCATAGCGCTCGGCTAAACAGCCGGTAACCAATAATATCTGCTCAGCAGATAATTTCCCGGCGGTATCTAGTATTGTAGCTATAGCCTCTTGTTTGGCTGCTTCTATAAAGCCACAGGTATTAATAACCACAACATCTGCTTCATTAAGTTTCTGGGTTATCGAATGTTCTTTGCTTAAGGCCCCCATCATAATCTCGGTATCGACTTGATTCTTGGGACAACCCAGGCTGATAAAGCCAATCTGCAAATAAGTTCACCTCAATCTAAATTAAAAGAGCCAGGGCTGGCCTGGCTTTATTGGTTGATGGTATATTCCTGAGTTACAACCTCACCTGATCCCCCCAGGTAAGTAGCTTCCTTCCCATTTACTGAGACTTTAGCTCCACCTGCGTTACCAAGGCGCAAAGCAATCTTTTCTTTACCATGGTACTCTTTGGTATCACCATTGGCCAGCATCCCTTGCTCAGCTGATCCGTCGTCTACCTGCACCGAATACCAGCAAGAAGCGGTTCCAGTTATAATAACTGATACCTCCTGTGCTTCCTTCTGCGGTTTGGTAGGGGGTTTTTGCTCATTTTGATTCGATGGTTTTTGAGTGTTAACCTGGGTTTTATTTATCGCATTCTGCTCATTATCACTGGCCCGGCGTGCCATATAGTCGGAGACATAGCTGCCTAACCAAAGTATAATAACTAAAAATATCAATCCTGCGGCCAGATTCTTCGTTGATACTCTGCTTATAAAAGGTGGCTTTTCCTGATAAGGGGTAGAAGTAACAACCGGCGCCTCTTCTTCATGCCGAGTTCCGCCGCTTAATTGTTTATATCGCTGAATCATTTCATGCTCATCTAAGCCCAGAAAAACGCAGTATTTACGTACAAAGCCTATGGCATATACTTGAGCAGGCATAACTGAGAAATTATCTTCCTCGAGAGCCCGCAGGTAGAATTTACGGATTTTAGTTGCTTCTTCGGCCTGGTCCAGGGTAAGACCCAAGTCTTCCCGCACTTGACGTAGAAACTGTCCAAAACTAAGATCATTCACTGTTTACACCTCCACCCGGCTCTTGATTATCCTGAAAGGCAGTATTGCCAATAGCTATTCTTAATGCCTGCCGAAGCTGATTACCTCGGCTCAATCCATATACAAGCCCAGCTGTAAAGCGTTCGAGATCATAATCGATATCAAAATGCTGTCCGGGTAATAAGTTAATATATACTTCCTCCTCGGAGCTTCTAGCTTTCACATAATGATTACCATCTGTAACGACCACGAGGTTATCTCCGGCAGCTGGTACGTTTTCTTGATCACTTAATTCACCTTTGACCACTATATCTACATTGACTTGTTCCACAATTTTATGGTTTGAGCAGACTACTAACCGGGGCGAATCTATATCAGCTTCGCGGATTATAGGCAGAATTAATGGTAAATATTCGGGTTCAAGCCATAGAAAATTACAATCAAGCCAGGGGAAGCTGGATTTACCCAGCGGCAGCAGCGGCTTGTCACTGCTTACTCGATTATCGTACTCCTCAATTTCCCCATCACGCTTAATCTTCACCAATTGCCGGCTGCTGCTTCCCGTAGGACGTATTACCCCGCTTATGTCGGCAATATCAGCCAGTATGGTCAGCAGTTCGTCTCCTTCTGCATCCGTCCCCAGGCAGGTGAACACCTTGATTGCCAGGTCAAAGTTTTTTAATGCCTGACAGGCTTTTACTGCCAGTCCTTCAGGCTTTCGCTCGATAATCGCGGGATTACCAGTAAAGACTTGCGTAAGAAAGGCTGCCTCTCCAATCACGGTACACACCGACTGCTGGCTGAAGACATAACCTTTACCTAATATAATACCCTTTTTAATCAAATTTGAGATATGTACTGCCGCTGATGAACGAGTAATCCCTAAACGTGCGGCTAGTTCTTCCTGAGAAATTAAAGGCTCCTTGCGCAGAAGTTCATATATTTCGCGTTCCCGGGAAGTTATCTGCATAGCTTAACCACCAATTTGCGAGCGATTAGCCATTAAACGCTCCAACTGCTCGCGGTCAATTAATATCTCCCTTTTCTTATTGGTATCAGGAGCGGACACCATACCTCGATCCTCCATCATATCCACCAGTCGGGCGGCTCGTGTAAACCCAATCCGCAGCTTGCGCTGCAATAGGGATGCTGATGCTTTCTCAGTATCGATAAATATCCGAATGGCCTCCCAAAACAAAGCATCATCGGTTTCATTAGTCATAGTATCAGCCATCTCTTCTATGTCCAATTCGTCAGCTTTTTCTTCTAAGCCCTTACCATTTTTATCATTAATGAATCCGACAACTTTTTCTATTTCCTGGTCCGACAGAAAAGCACCCTGAATCCGGTGCGGCTTAGCGGCACCCACCGGATAAAACAGCATATCCCCCCGGCCCAGCAGCTTTTCCGCACCGCCCATGTCTAATATGGTCCTTGAATCTGCCTGTGAAGACACCGCAAAAGCAATTCTCGAAGGCATATTGGCTTTAATAATACCAGTAACAACGTCAACTGATGGTCTCTGCGTGGCCACCAGAAGATGGATTCCGGCCGCTCTGGCCATTTGGGCTAATCTGCAGATACTATCTTCAACTTCGACCGGAGATACCATCATTAAATCAGCCAGCTCATCAATAATTACCACAATATACGGCAGATGTTCACGCTGAGTCTCATTGTAGCGGTAAATATCACGGGCACCCACCTCGGCAAATGACTTATACCGGCGTTCCATCTCACTTACCATCCACCTGAGGATCAGCGACGATTTTCGTGCCTCGGTTACTACCGGTGCCAATAAATGCGGAAGGCCATTATATATGGTTAGTTCCACCATCTTAGGGTCAATCATCAATAATTTCAACCGTTGGGGACCTAATTTATATAACAGGCTGATGATGATGGTATTCAGGCAAACACTCTTTCCCGAACCAGTGGCGCCGGCAATTAATAGATGCGGCATATCAGTCAAGTCTGCAATAACTGGGTTACCAGCGACATCTACCCCCAGGGCAATGGGCAAATGGATATTATTATCAGCAAAAGCCGGAGTAGTAAGCAGCTCCTTGATATTAACCCGATAGATCTTTTCATTGGGTACCTCTATACCCACAGCCGATTTACCAGGAATAGGCGCCTCTATTCTGATTCCTTTGGCAGCCAGACTTAACTGCAGGTCATCAGTCAATGATACAATTTTTGATACTTTTACCCCAGGAGCCGGCTGCAGTTCATAACGGGTTACGGTAGGGCCGCAGCTTACTTGATTTACCTTGACGTTTACCCCAAAATTGGAGAAAGTATCTTCTAAAACCCGAACATTATCTTTGACATTAGCTTTGCGGTAGCCCTTATCCTGGTTACTATCCTCCAGCAAGCTGAGATCCGGCCGGCAATACTCATCATCAACATTTGTTTTCTTCCGGGCTGGCACAGATGGTTCAGTAACCTCAGTTATGGTCGGTACCACTTCGGAAATTGTTTCCTTAATGGGAACTACCTTCTCAGGGCGGACATTTACCTCGGGAACAATCAAAGGGCGAGTTCTGATTAAAGGTGGCTCAGGTACCTGACTATCCTGAACCGCTGGTTTGACCGTCTGGCGCTTGTTTCGTCTTTTGTTCCATATTTGAATCAGTTGAGTTATCTGATCGGTTTTAAAAGCAGTTATTAACATTAGTCCAACCATTAGCAACAAGATTATAATGATATCCGTTCCGATCCGGCCTACCAATTTAAGAGTCAGGGTGCTGACAGCCCCTCCCAGATAACCTCCGCCTAATTGTACTTTTCCGGCCTCCCATGGGGTCAAGCCTATGGGACAATTACGAAGGCTATATACCATGATTATGCCCAAATAAAAAAGCACCGATCCGGTCAAACGGGTCGACCAATAGGTCTTGGTCTTACCAATCGTATAGGCCCAAGCCGCCAGTAACAACGGAATGAATACACACGCGCCGCCCACCATCGTAAGTAATGCCTGTCGTGCAGCTGCTCCCACTATTCCAATAAACTGATAGTCAGTATTGGCCCCATTGTACATAGATAATACCAAAAATAAAAAGACTGCTAGTGCCCCTACCAATACCGCCAGAATCTCATGGCGGATAACCATAATCATCGGTTCTTTTGCTGACTTTTTAGGTGGTCGTCCTGGTTTTCTTTTGACCTTGGCAGTCGGGCTGGACAATAAATCTCCTCCCCAGATACACTTTACCTGACAATAATTTGTCTGGTCACAAATATTCAATTTTAATTATATTACAAAATTTCTTGTATGCACTTTTACCGATGATATTTACAAAATAAAAATTCGTCAACCTGATAACAGAAAAAGGAAGCATGTGAATTTAATCATGCTTCCTTTGTAGTCGGGTTGAAATAGATTAATAATCAACTTGCCTGGTATAACCTGCCCCTTGCTGGTAATTTAGATAACGGTTTAATCAAGGTACAATTGTTCATCTTCCGGGTGTTAATTCAATTATTCTTCCTGGCTGCCACTCCGAGGCCAGATAATCACGAGGGTTGGTGCTGTTAATTCCTACTACCCTGGCCTGGTGGGCGGAAACCGCCTGTAATGTGACCCGACCACCAGAGGGCAACTTATGTTCCCAACAAACTCCAGCTTCTTCATCACTGCTTAGTAAAGATAATGGTTCTGGATGATAAATAATCAGTGTAACTGCCTCCCTTTTCCGATCAAAGACCGCAGGTGCCCAACAGCTTGACTTATACCGCCTATATCATCAATTAATCCACAGTCAACCGCATCTCGGCCTACCAGGACAGTGCCAATATCACGTGCCAGTTCTCCAGTTCTAAACATTAATTCACGAAACTTATCTTCTGTTATCTTAGAATGGGAGCAGACAAATTTAACTACACGATCCTGCATTTTATCTAAGTATTCGTAGGTCTGAGGGACCCCAATAACCAGTCCGGTAAGACGAATGGGGTGAACCGTCATCGTGGCCGAAGGTGCGATAAAGCTATAGTCAGCTGCTACCGCCATTGGTACCGCAATGCTATGGCCACCTCCAACGACGATGGAAACCGTTGGTTTAGATAATGAAGCCAGCATCTCTGACATAGCTAATCCGGCCTCCACATCGCCTCCCACCGTATTAAGAACAATCAGCACCCCTTTTATTTCCGGGTTTTCTTCGATAGCTACCAATTGAGGAATTATATGTTCATATTTAGTTGTCTTATTTTGGGGCGGCAGTACCATGTGCCCCTCAACTTGTCCGACAATAGTCAGGCAGTGGATTTCACTCTTGAATTCTGCTACATCAACTGACCCCAGGTCTTTAATGTTATCGTTGACGCTCTCATGTTTATGCTTTTCATTTTTATCCTGAGACGAAGACTTGTTTTTATCACGAATCTTAATGGGGGTTGTTCCCTGATCCTGCTCTTGATTTTGCATGATATTCCTCCTATTACATCGATTTCCCAGATAGCTTACCCCGAGAGTGGTTTTATAATGCACCTGGTAGTTTTATGGGATAGTTTGGCGTAAAATGGCGACAACTTTATGAGAACTTTTGCATTAATATAAATGTAGAAATAATTTGGGGGTGCTTTATGCGGCGCATGAAACTCACGGATCTTCCACTTGGAGCCAAACTGCGCCATGATGTTTTTGGTACGAGTGGTCAATTACTCCTGAGTAAAGGTACCCACCCAACATTATTCATGATTGAAAGGCTGAACAAACTCGGCATTTTTGAAGTAATAATATATGACGAACCTGCACCTGCCACCACCTATCCGATTTCCAGTGGTGATGAATACACACTACTGCAGTCTTTTATCTCCGCTCAGGAAACCGTTACCAAATTGGCCGGTCAAATATTAAATGGGCAGCGGGTTGATATACCCGAATTGGATGATACAGCTCAGGGTATTTATTCTGAAGTACTGGTAACCAATAATGTAATTAAGTTTCTCACTAAACTCCATCAAGCCAATGAATATACCCTTGACCATTCAGTATCAGTGTCGGTACTCAGTGTAAAAATTGCTCAGTGTATTGGGCTTGACCAGCATCAATTAAAATCTGTTGCTCTGGCTGGATTAATGCACGACATTGGAAAATATAAAATACCGCGTGATATTCTCAACAAACCTGGTCCCTTATCCGATGAGGAAGAGGCTGAAATGCAGAAACATCCGGTCTATGGATATAGAATTGTTCAGTCGCTGAACCTGAATAACCCCAGCATCGGATTAGCAGTTCTTCAGCATCATGAACATATGAATGGGCGAGGATATCCGGTAGGTCTGACCAGCGACAAAATTAACCTGATTGCTCGTATAGTAGCGGTAGCCGACGTTTTTGATGCATTGACTTCAATGCGATCCTATAGTTTTCCCGTAACTCCATTTAAGGCGGCTGAAGAAATACGACGTTCCAGCTTTGGTCACCTTGACCCCAAGATCACCAGACGTTTTCTGATCTATCTGCTCAATGTCTCACCTGGTGATCTGGTTTACCTCAGTAACGGAGAAACAGCCAGTGTAGTCATGTTTAATTACGATAACCCCAATCGGCCGCTGGTCATGACCAACTCACGCTTTATCGATCTGGAGCAGGAACCTGAATATGATATTGTGAAAATCCTGCAGTAAATTCTCTTGACTAAAAAACCGGCACCCTTTATAAGGTGCCGGTTCTTTCAATATTCTGGTCTTAAACCTCCATGATGATTGGCAGTATCATGGGACGGCGCCGGGTCTGTTCGTACAGATATTTGCTCAATGTATCTCTGACCTGGGCTTTTATTGCAGCCCACTCAGTAACTCGTTTAATGGTACAGGCATCCAGGGCTTCTTTCACTTTGATCTTGGCATCCTCGATCAGCTGCTCTGATTCACGCACATAGACAAAACCACGGGTAACTATATCCGGTCCGGCTACAACAATCCCATCTTCCTTATTCAGGGTGACTACTACAATAATAATGCCATCCTGAGATAACTGTTTGCGGTCACGAAGCACTATATTGCCAACATCACCAACTCCCAGGCCATCGACCAGCACTCTTCCAGCTGTTACCCGGCTTACTACACCAGCCTTCTTTTTAGTTACTTCCAATACCTGGCCATTCTCGATAACAAAAATGCGCTGTGATGGAATACCCATACTCTCAGCTAATTTGGCATGTTTCATCAAGTGCCGATATTCACCATGGGTCGGAACAAAGTACCGGGGCTTGATCATCCCCAGCATAATTTTCATTTCTTCCTGGCTGGCGTGTCCGGAAACATGAACCCCAGATTCCCGCTCATAAACAACTTCTGCTCCCTGCCGCATCAGTAAGTCCACTGTACGGGCTACCAGCTTTTCATTGCCCGGGATTGGGGTAGCAGAAATAATAACCGTATCTCCAGGCATTATCTCCACCCAACGATGATCGGATGTAGCCATACGGGTAAGCGCCGACATAGGCTCACCCTGGCTGCCAGTAGTGATAATCACCACCTCGTTGGCAGGATGACGATTAATCTCTTCCATCTCGATCATCGTGCCTTCGGGGATAGAAATATATCCGAGTTCCCTGGAAATATTAATGTTATTTACCATACTGCGGCCAACAACAGCTACTTTACGTCCATAGCGGCAGGCAGTATTGACAACCTGTTGAATACGATGAACATTAGAGGCAAAGGTGGTCACAATGATCCGGCCCTCACACCGGCCAAAAAGCTCATCAAAGGCTTTTCCTACCAATCTTTCTGACGGGGTATATCCCACACGATCAGCATTGGTACTGTCAGCCATTAAAAGAAGAACTCCCTTTTCCCCCAGTTCAGCAAATTTGGCAAAGTCGACTCCCTGTTCATCAACCGGGGTCTGGTCCAACTTGAAATCACCGGTATGAACGATTATCCCTAAAGGGGTATGAATAGCCAGGGCTACGGCATCAGGAATACTGTGACTGACTCTGATGAATTCAAGAGCAATATTACCCAGTGCAATCTTTTCGCGAGGCTTTACCACCCAGAGTTTGGTTTTGCCCAAGAGACCAAATTCCTTTAATTTGGTTTCGGCAATACCCAGAGTCAGCCTGGTGCCAATTACTGGTGCATCAAGCTCTTTCATTACATATGGCAATGCTCCCACATGATCTTCATGAGCATGGGTGAGAACAATTCCCTTTATCTTTTCCCGATTTTCCAGAAGATAGCTTATATCTGGTATTACCACATCAATACCTAATAACTCATCTTCCGGGAACATCAAACCGCAATCTATAACCACGATACTATCCTGATAGCGGATAGCAGTCATGTTTTTCCCGATTTCCCCCAAACCGCCCAGGGGAATAATCTGCAACTTTTCAGCTTCTGCCATTACCCACCTCCCAAATAATTTTTGTTCCATAAAGGGGTCAACAAAGCCGAACAGTTTGTCCATATCATTATAATCGAACCGGATACCCTCCACAAGCAAACCACCTGTCCACATTATTACAACTTTTTACATATTAATACCTATAGAGTGCCATTTTTTCATGGGTACACCTTTTTCTGGGCAGAATGTAGACAGGCCTCTAAGTGATAGTTAAACTGTAAATAGCTTGGGCCCGAATCACCATTGGAGGGAAATTTATTGCAGGGTAAATCATCAACCTATATCATGTTAGCTGTCTTAATAACTGCATTTCTTACCCCCTTTACCGGCAGTGCTATAAACCTGGCGGTACCTGCCATGAGCAAGGACTTGAACGCCAGCACTGTAACTTTGACCTGGATGAGTACTGGTTTTCTCTTATCATCGGCGGCCCTATTGCTGCCAGTGGGTAAACTTGCCGATATTTATGGCCGAAAAAAAGTTTTTTCTATTGGTGTCGCTATTTTTGGCCTTTCCAGTCTTGGATGCGGAATTGCACCCAATACTATTATCCTGCTCACCATGCGTATTCTCCAGGGTATAGGCGGTGCCTGCGTATTCAGCACCGGAATGGCTATGTTAACTACGGCGTTCCCGGCTGAGGTTCGAGGCAAAATACTTGGCATTAATGCCGGGGTTGTATACATCGGGGTATCTGCCGGTCCCGTATTAGGTGGGCTTATCACCCACAGTCTCAGCTGGCGTTATATTTTTTACATATCTTTTGGGCTTACGTTATTGGCTCAATTCGCCACTTTAAGGATTAAAGAAGCCCCCCAACGCCGTACCAGCGGTGGGTTTAATCTCTATGCATCCGTACTTTACAGTCTGGGCCTGATAGGAACCATGTATGGAATAGCTGCGATAAATGACGGCTGGCTGCCCCGCATCAGCCTTATTATTGGCATTATTTTGCTGGCAATGTTTATTGCCCAGGACATGAAAACAGAAGCACCCTTATTCAATATTCGTACCTTTATCGGTAACCGCGTTTTTATCAATTCTAACCTGGCAGCCCTGATCAGTTATGCCGCTACCAGCGGATTAGGATTTTTAATTTCTCTTTATCTGCAACTGGTCAAAGGCTTAAATCCAGCCCTGGCAGGTACGGTTATGCTGGCTCAGCCGGCAGTAATGGCACTGGTTGCTCCCTATTCCGGTCGGCTGTCAGATCGACTTGAGCCCCAAAAGGTTGCAACCTGGGGTATGATTTTTACAGCTATGGGACTGATGATATTTTTCTTTCTACACGGTGACAGTCCATTATATTGGGTAGTTATTGGTTTAATGGTCACCGGTTTTGGCTTCAGTCTTTTTGGTCCACCCAATAATAACGCCATCATGAGTTCAGTTCCGCCCAGCCAGTTTGGATTAGCCGCTTCTACCTTAAGTACCGCCCGCCTGGTCGGTCAAACCTTGAGCATGACCATGGTGACTCTAATTATTGCTACCATTATAGGTAACGTGAAACCTTCACCTCAGCAGGCACCACAAATAATATTGACTTTGCGAATAACTATGGCTCTATTTGTGATACTTACCATACCTGGTATCATCGCTTCGCAATCTCGTGGAAAAGTTCATCAAACCACAACTGATTAACGGGAGGTGTTTACTTGATACTATTATCTGGCGCTAAAATCAGGGATAAACGCAAAAACGATTTTACTCTATGGGCACAAAACCGCAATTTAGTTATTGTCATCTTACATATTGGTGATGATGAGGCCTCCGATGTTTATATCCGCTCTTTAAAAAAGTACGGAGACCAAACCGGCGTTGAGGTAAAGGTTGTTCATCTGGGCCAAAATACCACCCAAACCGAAGCAATAGCGAAACTAAGCGAATTGAATGATTCGCCGGCGGTGACTGGAGTTATGATTGCCTCACCGGTTCCACCACAAATTAATGAAGCCGAATTGGTTCAGCATTTAAACCCCTCGAAAGATATTGAAGGAATTCATCCATATAATCTGGGTATTTTGATGTCAGGCAGCCTTGGAGTAAAGCCTGCCACCCCCAAAAGTGCTTTGAGCATATTAAAAGGCTATGGTATTCCGCTGGTTGGAAAAGAAGTGGTGGTTATCGGACGCAGTCTGGTGGTAGGTCTGCCATTAGCCAACATGCTGATTAAGGAAAGCGCCACGGTTACCATTTGTCATTCCCAGACCCGTAATTTAGCTGACATAACCCGTACAGCAGAGATATTGATAAGTGCTGTCGGCAAACCAGGATTTGTTACCCCGGATATGGTAAGTCCTGATGCAGTGGTAATTGACATTGGTACCAATGTACTGCCTGATGGGACCCTGGTGGGTGATGTTGATCCCGCCGTAATAGAGTATGTATCAGCGATAACCCCGGTGCCGGGAGGGGTAGGAGCTCTGACGGTGGTTGAAATGTTCGATAACCTGAGATACCTGGTATAATTACCTGCAATTTAAACAGAATTTACAGACATAGGCGGTGCAGATTTGGAGGAAAATTTTCGATCATCTTCCAGGAAGATTCTTACTCTACCTGGAAACAGGTCACTATTATTGGTTAGGAATGCGCAGCCTGCTTGTGATTTTATGACCGGCTTATATAATCGCAGCTATTTTGAAGCTCAGCTGGCTGCCTTAAGCAAAACCGCAAATACTCTGGGTATTATTTATTGCGATATCGATCTGCTCAAGTTTTCCAATGATGTTCTTGGAATCACTCAAGGTGATATCTTAATTCAAAACGCTGCTCAGGTAATTAAGTCGGTAGTACCTAAAGAAATGCTGATTGCCCGTATTGGTGGTGACGAATTTGCTGTTTTGCTGGCAAATGTCACCAATGACAAAATTGAGAAGATAACCAGTGATATTCGATCGGCTGTAGATGCACAAATCACCGATGAAGCCAAGCATATCTTTAGTATGGCGGTTGGTTGCAGTTTTCAGTGTCAACCAGCGGTAGACGGTTATCAATTGTTCGTGGAAGCTGAATGCGATATGTACCATCATAAGGTACTGCAGTCCAAGCAGGTGCGGGACAGAATTCTGCCCTGGCTTTTCAAAGAGCTCCATTTGCGAGGAATATCGGGTCATGGACATGGACGCCGAGCTCAACATATTACCCACAGTCTGGGGATAAAGCTGAATTTCACTGAAACCAGATTGGAACATCTGATTATGGCAGCCCATTTTCACGACATCGGTAAGATTAAAGTGCCTCCACAAATACTATATAAACCTGATAAACTTGACGAACATGAGATCCATATTATTAGATGGCATAGTGAATCAGGCTACCGCATCGCCCTCTCCATCCCCTATTTGGCTCCGGTTGCGGACTGGATATTAAAGCATCACGAACGCTGGGATGGCAGTGGTTATCCGTTTGGTTTAAAAGGGGAAGAGATCCCTGTTGAAAGTCAAATTATTGCTATTGCCGATACCTTCGATGCTATAACTAATGACCGTTCTTACCGCCTTGGAGCGACAGCAGAAGCAGCCATCCAGGAAATAAAGAAGGCAGCCGGGTCTCAATTTGATCCACACTTAGTCGAGTTATTCCTTGAAATGTATCATGAAAATCCTGATACCCTGCTCTTTGATAAACCAATCACTCAGGTATAGCACATCACTGGTTCGGGGAAACTGGTCCTCAAAAGGACAGTGATATACATGGAAATTCGAGAAAATACCATTGTCGCTTTAGGTTATGGTAAATTTGCCCGCTCGGATAAAATAATCGCGCTGGAACCTATTGAGGAAGACCGTGGTCCAGGCCGCCGAACCCGCGTCTATATTGAACAGGTAAATAATCCTATAATTGCCTCACGAACAGAAACCTCAGTTTTATCAGATATGGTAACTACTCCCAGAGAACTAATGGAAGCCAGTGCGTCATTTGAACTGTTAAAGGACATCTATGACGATGTTCATCGCATCGGACCTATGCTACGCAAGAGTATCCGCAAGGAGGCGCAGCTCGACCTGGACAAAATCGAACGTAAAATCGAAGACCTGTTGAAGCATGAAAATGACCCTGAGCTTTCTTGAGTAATAGGCACAAAAATAGTGCTTCCCATCGGCGGGAAGCACTGTTTTTGTATTCATTTAGATCTGGCCTCCATGCTGCTTTATAATATCTACGGCAGTTTGTACATTATCTTCATCAGTCACCAGGGTCAACAAAAAAGCATGGCCGCCAGCCACACCGGCTCCCGGATTACCAATACCACTGGCCGAAGGGTCAGCCGCTGCCAGGGGCGATGGCTCACCCCCACCGCCGGAGCCAATCGTAATCCCGCTTAAGGTCGCGGCATTATTAATCGGGTTGTTATAGTCGGCATCGGCTATCGACCCAAATCTTGATACCCGATCCACTTGTATGGATCCCGGTTCAGGAACTAATCCTTTAGCCTTTAGTTCTTCGGATGCATCCCGTGCCCGTGTACTTGATGGGAAATAGGCTAACAAAGCTCTTTCACCCTCTGGCAGTTCCACCTGTATCCCTCCTATTCCTCAGTTATCTATAGAATGCTCTGTGATTCTTAATCGATACCTGAGCGAATAAGTGGACGAATTACGTCTTTCCAATCTGGGCTCCAGATTAGTCTTACCTCGTGTTACACCCGTTTCCCAGACACCTCAATTTGCTTTCTCTCAATAAAGTTTTCGGCTAAAGTTCGCCGTCTAGAGTTCACAGGTCATCGGTGTATTATAAATATGGTATTCTTTTTCTACACGTAGAAATTACTTATATTTATAAGGAATGCATTTCTTTGATCAAAGAATAATATTACGGCATGGGGTATGGACTTATGCGGGAAACAATGATTAAAAATCTTAGAGCAGCACTTGATGAATGTAATTTCAAGTTTGAACTGATACCACAGGATCATCAAATTAAAACTGCTCAGGAGGGAGCTGACTACTTCGGAATTGCGATAGGCCAAACTGCACCAACCCTGGTACTAAAAACTGACCAGGGGTACTTTGCTCTGATTGTTTCTGGTGATCGTGGGAATACCGACTTTCAAGAAGTAGCCGCTCTTTTGAACTGCAGCAAGGTAAAACTGGCTTCACCAAAGGAAGTTCTAAAGGTTACTGGATGCCTGCCAGGTAATGTATCAATGGTAAAACTCACCTTACCCTGTATTATAGATCAGCGGCTAAAAAGGTACCCATTTATTTATGGGGGAACGGGAATAGAAAATTTAACTCTTAAAATTGACCCAAAAGCCTTGGAATTTCTTAATCAAACAGTTGGGTTTTTATATTAACCAGGGTAAGGCTGCCCTAGATCGCCCGTTGGCTTGTAATAATTTGTATGTTTTCATCACTTACGCCGACACCTGATAGCCCTTATAAAGGACTTTTATATTTGGCGCTGTTATTGAAATAAAGATAATAGTAATTTCTGCAGATAAAATGTAGTTTTTTGTCCTAGGACTGTTTACAAGGAAAACAAATCCATTATATAGTCTTATTGATTGAGTATAAGTAAAATTCAGTAATCCGCATTTCGTTAAGGATTGTCCAATCATGATCGACTTTTTTTTGGTTTCTTTTGCAGGGGTAACGTATTAGGCAGTACCTCCGCCAATGTGATCTCTATTTTAAAGGGGCTGCTGCCTGATCATGTCATACTTTTTGGCTCCGGCTGAAGTCACTGCTGCTCCGATTATAAGTAACGAGCGTCGGAAAAGGCTAAAACTGGCTTCTGTATTAAGTGTGGCTTGTAGCGTTCTGCTCGTTGAATTCGGTCCTTTAACACTTGATCTGGTCCCTGCTATGGTTCATAACACTTTCCATGGCATGGGTAATGTTTTCTATGTCTCCTGTGGTTTTCAAATTTTTTGAGGTAATAGATCCAGTTGTATTAAAGAGTGAAGATCACTGCTGGGCATTCGGGATGCTGGTTACGGCGCTGTGCGTGGTTGCTAACGTAGCTTCTGCATCGGTATGTGTATTAGGACACTATCAGCCGGAAGTACCACAATCCTTAAGAAAGTAATGACTTGAGGAGAGCTGGGAAAGCCACCTCTTCCTTAACTTTTGAGGTGCACTAGTTGATTAACAGAAATGATCGGAACAAATATCTTCATAACAAAATAGCTTTATCCCATCTTTTTTACATTTTTATACTCTTAGCTATCATTCTGCAGCACTTGAACCTTGACCAAGTAAATGGTGTTCTTAAAATAGCCTCTTACTATTTATGGGCATCTTTGTTATTTATAATTGACGGTATTTTTTTTATACTGATTGAAAAAAGGAGACAGCTTGAAAACCTAACCTTTATCGGTTTTATATATTTTCTGCTGCCCTTTGCTGCTACCGTATTCGTATTACTATTTACCGGTACCAGCAAAGGATTAGTATTGCTGGTCTTGCCAGTTTTAATTGCCGGTTCCGGCACCACCAAAAAGCAAACATATATTATGGGTGCCCTTTGTTTGTTGGCAGTCATCTTCATAACTTTGATAAATAACCCGGCTATGAGCATAAAACAAGTAGTTAATCTTCACCTGCCAGTAATGTGTGTTCTTGTTTTAACCGCCTGGTTTAGTGGAACGTTATCCGAAATTGAATTTAACCACAGAAGCCAATTGAATGAGTTGGTCTATATGGATGAGCTAACCGGAATTAGTAATCACCGGGCTTTTTCTGAAGAAGTTACCCGCTTACAGTCCCACGAAAACAAGTATTCCACTCTTTCGGCCATATTTATAGATATCGATGATTTTAAAGTTTTCAATGAAACCTTTGGTCACATAGAAGGGGATCAAATTCTTGCCACCATGGGCCGCATTATAGGTAATATAACCATACCGAACTCATTAACCGCACGATATGGCGGAGAAGAGTTTGTGGTTTTAATCAAGGATTGTTCGAGCAATTATGCCCTTGACATGGCTGAAATGATAAGGGACAGAATCGAGAAAATGACTTTTGCCACATCTGGCCGTAGTAATAAGATAACGGTATCCTGCGGGGTTTGTACCCTCCCGGGGCAGGCTAAAACGGTTCAGGAACTATTGGTTAACACCGATCATGCATTGTATAAAGCCAAATCACTGGGTAAAAATCGGGTTGAGGTTTACTCTTCTGTCTTTGATGACATAATCAGTTCCGATGATTCAGCATTAAAGTCAATCCAAACACTTATACATGTTATTAATGCCAAGGATAGCTACACCTATGGTCATTCCGAACGGGTGGTTGAATACTGTACCCTGATCGGGAATGCTCTGCAGCTTAATAATGAGAGTTTGATGCAATTAAGGTGGGCTTCATACCTGCATGATATTGGTAAGATTGAGATTGACCGAAGTCTGGTAAATAAACCTGAAAAATTAACCGAAGATGAGTTCAAAACCATAAAAAAACATCCGGTATGGGGCTGCAGCCTGGTTCAAGGCATCCCCGAATTAAAGGATGTTTCACCGGTTATTCTCTATCATCACGAAAACTATGACGGCTCAGGCTATCCGTCCGGTATCAAAGGTAAAGATATTCCTTTCCTTTCCCGTATTATAAGGGTGGCAGATAGCTTTGATGCCATGACTTCTGATCGGCCCTACCGCTCCAGCCTAACCCTACAAGCTGCCCGTTTTGAGCTGCAAAAAGGCGCTGGCAAACAATTTGACCCCCAGGTCGTATCTGTCTTTCAAGAGATACTGAATAGATTATAGATATATTAATGTTACCCTTCCTTTTCCCTAATAACCCTCAATTTCTTATAAATCCTTCACGGCAGGAAATCCAGGTATAATCTAGAATAGGAAAATATCGGGCACACAATAATGAACGCTATTAAGATAAGCAAGCTAACCTGCACTGTTCCAACGGTGTGGGTTTTTTCATAACTCGGCTTAAAGGATAAGGTTATGGCAGATATAATAATTGGGGTTACTGCATAGTTTGCTGCAATTGTTATTTGGCTGCTTTATCAATTCGTAGCCAAATTCTATCGGTCGCAGTATAGAAGGTTTTTGAGCTAAAAGCTCCTGAACAACCTAGTTTTTAAAGATGATAGATATTGAGTCTAAGGAGGATTACATGGAAGAACTTAAATACTCAAGCTTCTGGGACGCTTAGCTGCAAGTATCGTAGATAGATTGTTATTAGGGATTACTAATGTGTTTCGTTATCATAATAGATCTAATAATTAGATAAGCACCGGGAATTAAAATTAATATACCCATACCAATCGGTAAAAGATTAATCTTTAAACCGCCGCCTCCAGTCAGCAAATTGTATAGAAATAAACCTGAAAATACCACTCCTAAAGCACCCAGTATTAGGCCTTTAATCCACATTCGTTTAATAATCTTTTGGTCATACGGGTATGCCCCACATTTATCAAGCATGGATAATGGTTTAAATGAAGCGCCAAGGACAATAAAACCAGGGATCATTAAAATTACCCCAAGGATCCACAAATTAATGACATAACCCAGGGTGATCCCGCCATGAGTATATTTATAGGTAAACATAAACCATAAATAAGAAACTCCCAATATTACAAGTAGCCATCCTATTGTTCTCAGCCAATATAAACGTCTTCTAATACGATCGAGCTCCATATTTACCCCTCCATTAAACACCCTTAACTGCCGAATTTGAAAAAATCTTTTTAGTAACCTGATCTACATCCCCCAGTATTTGCGGTCCAGGCTGCGGAAACTGATTGCCTCGGCTATATGGGTTTCTCTGATAACTTCTGACCCGGCCAAGTCTGATATAGTTCTGGCCACCTTTAATATTCGGTCATGTGCCCTTGCACTCATGGTTAAACGGCTGACCGCTTGTTTAAGCAGACTTTTGGCATCCTTGTCAAGATTGCAGTACTTCCGTAAATCTCTGGGAGGAATCTGCGAGTTTAACTTGTATATATCATTATGGTAGCGTTCTGCCTGCAGTCTTCTGGCCTGCTCCACCCGCGAACGAACCACCGCTGAGCTTTCTCCGGCAACTCCTTCATTATCCTGAGTCCAGCTTTCTCTCGGCAGCTCAACATGTAAGTCCATCCGGTCGAGTAAGGGCCCGGAAATACGGGAAAGATACTGCCTTACCCGGGTGGGACCACAGCCACACTCTTTCTGGGGGTCGCCGTAAAAGCCACACGGACACGGGTTCATCGAGGCACAAAGCAGAAATACTGCCGGGTAGGTTACAGTGGCCTGAGCTCTGGCTACCGTAATTACTCCATCCTCCAGGGGCTGCCTTAATGCTTCCAGGGTATCACGGGCAAACTCGGGCAGTTCATCAAGGAAAAGAACCCCATGCATCGACAAGCTGATTTCCCCCGGTTTGGGGAACTTACCGCCGCCGACAATGCTGGTGACCGAGGCGGTTTTGTGAGGTGACCGAAAAGGGCGGGCAGCGGCCAGGGGGTGATCACTGTTGAGCAGTCCGGCTGCTGAATAAATCCGGGTTATTTCCATGGTTTCCTGCTGAGTAAGGGGCGGCATTATTCCCGGCAAACGCCTGGCCAGCATGGTCTTGCCCGTTCCGGGAGGGCCAATAAGCAGCAGGTTATGCTGACCGCTGGCGGCAATCTCCAGGGCTCTTTTAGCGGTTGCCTGTCCTCTAACATCTGCCAGGTCATCATATATCGGGCTAATATCAGAAACCGGCATATTGGTAGGAGGCTTGAGTTCACTTTCACCATTCAGGTAGGCCACCACCTCCTGCAGGCTGGAGGCACAGCGGATATTCGAAACTGAGGTTAATCCTGCTTCAGTATTATTATCACTCGGCACAATCAATAAGGCCTCGGGATTGATTTCTTGCAGGTCCAGAATCATCGGCAGTATACCGGCGACCCCGCGCAGCTTGCCTTCCAAGCTAAGCTCACCCACCAGGTAGATGTTATCTCCCAGCGGCGGAACCACGCCGAGGGCAGTTAGCAGCGCCACAGCGATTGGCAGATCAAGTCCGGTGCCTTCCTTTCTCACATCGGCGGGAGCTAAATTTACTGTGATACGTCGTCCGGGGAATTCGTAACCCGAATTCTTTATCGCTGAGCGAACTCGTTCTTTAGCTTCTCGAACCGCAGTGCCGCCGAGACCCACCAGATCAAAAGCCGGCAGTCCACTGGCAATATCCGCTTCAACGACTACTTCCTGCGCGAAAAGCCCATTTACCTGCAGGGTTTTAACCTGAGCAAACACACAATCACCTCATTCTCTCATAATTTCCTTTTTCTAGACATTGTTCTGATTACCTGCCTGGTAGGGGCTATATGAGAGAAATTAGCAATTTATCAACCCGATGTTCCATAAAGGCGTTACTTATAGATATTGTAATTATTCTTCGTGGCTTCTTTTACCGCATACATGGCCTTATCTGCTTTATTGATCAAGGTATCGACGGTATCTCCATCTCGAGGATATACGCTAAATCCGATGCTTACCTTGATTTGCACTGGGTTCCCGTCGATTATAACCGGTTCTGCCAATGAATTCATAATCTTTTTACCAACAATGGCTATTTTCTCATCGGTTCCAATCGAGGTAAGTAGTATGGCAAACTCATCTCCGCCCAGCCTGGATACCATGTCAGAATCACGCAAAGCCAATTGCAGTCTATCGGTGACTTCGCACAGAAACTTATCCCCGGCATTGTGCCCGTAGTTATCGTTAATCAGCTTGAAATCATCCAAATCCAAATAAGCTACTGCCAGTGAACCTCCGCGAATCCTGGCTCGATCTATTTCCTGATCGCACAAGTCATGAAAACAATTTCTATTAGGCAGTCCGGTTAACGGATCATGTAGTGCTAAATGACGAATTGTAGCTTCAGTGGCTTTTCTCTCAGTGATATTGTAAGCCTGCAGCAGCCAGCCAATTGATCTCTGGCGTGAATTATATAATTGGGCATAAGAAATCTCATAATGACCAATGTCACCATCATTTTCTAATACCACTTCAGTTACAGCAGAATTGGCGCTTGGATACGCGATACCCAAATCGGAGAAATTTTTAATTGCCTGGTCTATGGGAATACCAATAAGATTGGGAGATGTAAGACCAAAGACTTTTTTGGCTGCGGGATTAGCATCTAATACCTGCCCCTGATTATCCAGGACGATAATGCCATTGTTCATATCCTGAATTATTTGTGACCAGGCAATGGGTACAACCTCTAACAGACGATAACGTAAAATTGCATAAGTTAGCAGTAATCCTGATATACCGAACACTATCGGCGTAGGGTCAATATTGTACGGATTAAATCCTGAAACATGCCATACACATGCAGAGCCGGGCAGCATCAGCCCCCAGAACAGAAATTGCACCTGTTCCCGATACAGTGACTTTTTTTCTCTCAGTGCGTTAGCAAGAATACCGAGAACAAACACACATAATCCGAAATTGTAAATAGCAAAGACCCAGAATAATGGGCCATAGGTTTTACCCACGGTCGGAAATGGTCGGTTATGATTTAAATACACATTTTGTCTGATCAACTCAAGGGAACCATCCATCCACAACAAGACATTAAATACAACGGGCACGATGAGCAGCAGAAACGGCAGCCATTTTAGGTGAAGCCATTTATCTTGTCTGGTAAATCGTATTGAAAAATAGAAATAGGTTACCGGTGTTAACATGATGGGAATGTACTGTATATTGGCCCAAAAAATTTTTATATTTAAATCAAGTGCTGCCACCTCACAAGCTTGTGTCACAATCCATACGATAATTAACACTAAAGTAATTAATAGGTAGCGGGCACCCGGAATTAATCTGTTCCTCCAGGTATGTACCAGCAAAGTAATAATGATAAAGGTTGTTATAACCGATATTAGTAAATACGGAACAAATTGATATTTAATCGCAAACCCTCCCCATGAGGTTTTAACCCGGTAATAAAAGCAAAAACCATCGTCAGCTTACTTATGACCGCTTTCTATAATATTTGAATTCTATCATAACAATATATAACTTGCTGAATCCTCCGCTAAGCGAGCTCCCTGAGTCCAATGGTACAATTTGGTACGATGCTTATAAATTAAAAGCTTTAAATCCTAAAAAAGGTCCTGACCTTGCTTATATCTCCCCGATCAGGACTACCTGAAGTTTCCTAAAAAATAAATAACCGGAGGCATATGCCTCCGGTTTTATAAGGTTCGTTTTCTAAGCCATGGTGGCCAGTACATGAGCCAAATTCCTTACATCTTCGGCCATATCACCCAGACGATTCATATTACCAGCAACTTCCTGGCTGAAAGCTACCTGCTCCTGGGTAAGATCTCCGGCTTTACCTATTTCTTTGGTTATCGACTGCATCGAAGAGGAAATATTATTGAGAATCGGTGCAATCGTTTCTACGGAGGCGGTACTGTTTTCTGCCAGCTTCCGAACTTCACTGGCTACCACCGCAAATCCGCGTCCATGTTCTCCAGCTCGGGCAGCCTCAATAGCCGCATTTAACCCTAATAAATTGGTCTGCTGAGCAACCGAACGGATGAAATTTAATACTTCCTCGGTTTCACCCAGGTGGTTATAGGCTTCATTGGCCATGTTAGCCAATGTGGTAGCCCGTTCAGCCATGAAACTCTCTCTTTTTACCACCTCATCAACCGCACTACTGACCTGCATCAGGGTGGTTTTGAATTCATCGGAGAGGCGCGATAGTTCCTGGGCTTTATCCTCCAATGCACCGATCATTACCTGTCTCGACTCAACCAGTTCCATCATTACATTGGCTCCTTCGGCGTCAATGACCGAAGTTCCAGCTCTCTTGTTGTCGTAAATCATTTGCCGAACTTTTTCATTACCGGTGGCTTCAATAATAAGATCATAGCCTTGATTATTGAGCGCAGCCGTAATGTCAGTGAAAGTAAGCAGTCCATATTCCTTGGCTAAAGCTAACCCGGGTGCATGCGTATTAACATCACATATTCCGACTACCTTTATTTTCACCATCCCATACAGTACTTGCAGGATTGATGATCCTCCCTTGCCCCCGCCGATAATAATAACCCTCGCCATATTTCTACCCCCAAATAGAAAATGTCATCATATCTCATTCTAATTTCTATTTCGAGGCATTTTTTCCTGCAATCCCACAAAAAATAGCTGCCGCTAAATAATCCAATTATTAAGCTTCAGTTTCAACATCAATAATCGGTTCTTCATTTCGAATCTGTTCGATCAGTTTCCACATTGCTTCAATGTTACTGGTCTCACCATCTGCAGAAATAACAATTGACCCCTGAGCACCGTTATAGCCCCCACCACCGACAATAACCGCTTTAACCCCAAACAGATTATGTAATGCCTGTACTTCGGTTACCAGATGAGCATTCTCCACTATTCCCAACCCAATTTTCATCCCGGTACATAAGTCAGTGCGGTCTATACCCAGAGCCCGGGCGGCCTCAGGTACCGATGGTACAAATTTATCATGGGTGGCGGCTATAACCAGATTAATTCCCTGAGCACTGACAATACCTGTGATTAAGCCAACCGTTCCGCCGGTGGTCCCGCCGAGAAACACCCCGGCTCTATTTTCCGAATCAAAGGCGTTGCATCCTTTAATAATGACATCATGGGAACGCAGCTCGTTTAAATACTCATTCCATGGCGGATCGATAACCTGCCCCTTTTCGAAGCATACCGGAGTAATTCTTTTCGCAATGGTGGTAACCCCTAAACCGTTTTGGGTAACCACCCCGACACCAAATCTCCACTTCTCGGGCATGGGTTTCCCGGTCAACTCTTCCATAACATAGGCATTGGTCAGACCGGCAGTAACAATTACCTTGCCATTTTGAAAGGCATTTTGAACCAGCGGATCAGCAACTACCCCTTTGGCAACCAGTCTCCTCAGGGCTTCTGGATTCAGGGCAAAAACAGCGCGCATTAACTACACCTCCAACATTTTTTTTAATCTTTAAGCCACAATCGATTCGCTTGTCTTACAGCAAAATCACGGCTGCTGACACCACACCCCTCACAGCGGCGGGTTCCGCTGTAGGTATGTTTCTTGAACTGCCGCAGTCGCCCGCAATATGGGCACCAGAGTTTCCAGCGCTGAATATTCACCAGTTTAGCTTCCACCGGAGGAACATGCATATGATTAGCCTGCCGCGGCCGTTCCTCGTGAGCTAACAAAGTAGAAAACTCTTTGCCGTCCGGCGGTTCGATCTCAGGAAACAGACTTTCTTGTTCACGATCCAATATAACCACTTCCTGCCTCCATGTTACCACACTCGCGGCATTTTAAACGCAACCCCAACCAGATATTTGGCATGTCTTTAATCTGATCCCATAATCATATAGCAGCACAAATACCAGAGTAAATAAAAAGTCAAATATGGGGGTAAAACAAAGGATTTTTGGTTCTTGGTGTATAAATAGCTAACAACCCTATATTAAGGAGGGAATGTTTTGGAAAAATCAGCGGAGAAACCAGCAACTGCTGAAGAAAAACGTGATTGGAAATCCTGGCTGCTGCCGCTGGCGGTTATTGCATTAATGGTACTTTTATCTTTAGTCGGTCTTTTTAATCGCCCGGATATGATGGTTTATGATGCCTGGTTCCGCCTCCATGGTCCTCAGGATCCTGGCTCTAAGGTAGTAGTAGTTGCCATGGATGAAAAATCGATTCAGAAACTCGGCCCGCCGGCCTGGCCCCGCAGTGTTCATGCCAAACTGCTCGATGCTCTTCGGTACGCCAGTGCGGTAGGATTTGACTACACTTTTGCCGCCCCTAAAGACGCCAGTGAAGATGCTGCCTTTGCTGATGCTATTGCCCGTCAGGGTCACGTCATAATGGCCGCCAAATTCGCCTTTGAAAAGGACGAAAATGGTGAAATGGTGCAGGTATTTGAGCCTCCGCTGATGCAGCTTATGCAGGGAGCAGCCGGCCTTGGTTTTGTTAATACTCCCTCCGAAGAAGATCAGGTTATTCGCCGAATAACGGCGGTTGATGTTAATACCTTTGATTTTCCTGTCCCCTGTTTTAACCTGGCGGTAGCCCTCGAAGCGTCTGGCAAGGAGCAAACCGACCTCAAGGCTGCCCCTGGTGTAGTAACCGCCGGCGGGAGGGGTATTCCCGTTGACAGTATGAATCGAGCTTTAATCAATTACTGGGGTCCTACTGCCACCATACCAACCATCCCTTATATTGATGTACTTGATGGTACGGTTAAACCAGAGTTTTTCAAAGGTAAAGCGGTACTGATCGGTGCCACCACCCAAGAGGAACATGATAATTTTCCCACTCCCTTTACTACCAGCAACATGGTAAAAACCGGTTCCCGTGAGACTCCCGGGGTGGAAATACATGCGTCCGCCGTACAGACCTATCTGCAAGGTGCCTGGTTCCGGGAGACTTCAAAATCAGTAGATTACCTGGCACTAATCATTCTGGTACTCCTTACCGCCTGGGCGGTTAAGGGCCGCAGCCCCTGGGTGGGCTTTGGTGCTACTCTGCTCGCCTTGGGTTCAACAGTGGCTGCCGGGTATTTGGCCTGGTCAGCTCACTGGTGGCTGAGCATTGCTGCTCCGATAACCGGGGTTTTGTTTACTTATGTGGTAGTGACAGCATCTGACTTCCTGCAGGCGGAAATGGCTCGCCGCAAAACCAAGGCCATGTTCTCTCGCTATGTATCACCGGATGTGGTGGAAGAACTGATTAACAACCCGGACCTGGTAGCCCTCGGTGGACGCAAACAGGTATTGACCATTATGTTTTGTGATATTCGGGGATTTACTGCCTTTAGCGAAAATAAAGATCCGGTGGATGTTATCGCTCGTCTAAATGAATACCTGACCGCCATGACCAACCTTATCTTCAAAAACGGAGGTACTCTGGATAAATACTTGGGTGATGGTTTAATGGCATTTTTCGGTGCACCGGTATTTTATGAGGATCATATGCAGCGGGCAATTAAGACGGCCATTGAAATTCAGGAAGAGGTTGCCCAGCTCAACAAGCAATGGGCTGAAAAGGGCGGTGTACCGCTGCTGGTTGCTTGCGGTATTAATACTGGTCCAGCGGTGGTTGGCAATGTAGGCAGTCCCGAACGAATGGACTACACCTTAATTGGTGAAGATGTCAACCTGGCCTCTCGCGTTGAGGCCTTGAGCAAGCTGTTCCAGACCTTGATTACTATCTCTGAACGGACCTACGATGCCCTGCCCGAAGGTGAACCTTTGAAAGATCGCCTGTTCCGTGCCGGCGAGGAATTAGTCAAAGGTTTTACCAAACCAATCGGGGTCTATACGATTAAGGATATGGATCTTCACTTTGAGAAATCTAAGGATAAAGGGTTCAAATAAAAACAGCAGCAGCCCCCGCTTTTAACGGGGGCTGTTTTCAGCTTTAGACGGATCACAGGTTATTTCATTCCGGCCTTAACAAATTCAGGTACCTTACCGATTACAAAGTACCAATTGCTTTCCCTCTTGACTGCCGCTTCTTTAGTATAAGTATCACCCACTGGGGGGGCAGTTATGGGGGCAGAAATCACAAAATCGTCTGACATAGTCATCGTTTCACCCCAATAAGAGCGAGAGACTTTTATCACCTGTTCAATCTCGGGTTTTTGCTCAATTATCAGCGGTTTAGCCTCTGGATTTTCAATCGGTCTGATTTCCAGCCGGGTCAGATTAGTCAACTCATTGGCGGGCACCAGATCACTGGGAGCAGCGAGTTGGTTGAGCAGGGTTATGGTGCGGCGATAATTCTCATAAATATTGATCCGCGCATTGAATTCCCTGCTGTCACAAGCAGCTATATAAACCACCTGGTTATCTATGGTTTCTCCTGCCTCCGTTACATCAGCCTTGATCGCCGCCATTACCGCAGTTATTTGCTCCCTGTTCATAATACTTTTACTGATTCGGTAATCAGGGTTGAGGCTGTTTCCTGGCTCAATCATAATATTAGCCGGGGTGTTTTTTCCCATTTGGGCAATGACATGTTTACTCCGATATTCCCTGCTGCTGATTAGGTCTTGTACCTGCTCCTTGACCGGCTTTACCGCCACATTGTTATAACGCCGGGCTATTTTGCGTCCACTGTCTAATTCGTAAACTACAGTCAGGTTGCGGGTGTTTATAGAATAAGGCTGCATCCCAACTGAATCAGCTGACCGACCGGTTATCATCTTTTTATGTGTATAGCTGCCGCTGGCCAGAGTAGCATTAACAATGGTCCATAGATCTTTCTTGACCAGGGAACTGGTGAAAGTCAAAAACTTCATATCCCGCTGAGAATCATAGCGTATGTTGTGATATATAGGCCGAACATCAGCATCATCCCAGGTAAAACTAACCGCCTTAATTTTGTCCGGGGCCGGCTGATATTTGTCATAACCCGTGATGTCTCCAGCCATAGCCGCCACCAAGAGCGCGAATGCCACACCAAAACAGGCCAAGCCCTTCATATTTTTAAACATAGCCTTAAAGTCGCGATTAAATTGGGCTTCAGCAAAAAGGCTGCAGAGAACAAGCCCAGCTATAAATCCAAAGATCATAAAGCTAAAGCCGCCCAGTTGATCGAAAAACACACCTAACATAACTGCAGAGATATAACAGCATATATATTTGACCAGGGGACGGCTGATGGGAAATACCAGTGACATACCGGCGCCTTCTGACGGACGTTTCCGGTACAGCCCGAGAGCAAGTGCCAGTATAACCAGGGTTAGAACAACATAAATCAGACAGGTCACTGCACTGATGGCTGCCTGACCGCTGGCTATGGAGATGAGGTGGGTTACCGGAGAATAATAAATGACCTTTTGAAAGAAGTAATCTGAGTAAAACGTGTCATAAAAGCGCTGGCCTAACATGATCATCGAGGTATAGACCAGTAAGGGAGCAAACCCGATAATAATCGACATCTGCGACTGTGCTGCCACCGTTCCGCTCAGCATTCCGGCCAGTACCACCAGAACATAAATAATACTGAAGGTTAACAAAATCAACCCTATTTGTCCGATTACGGCTGCCCATACTACTTGAGATGACAAACCACTGATAGCTGCAATCAGCAGGGCAATTGCCAGGTTAATAAGATACGGCAGAATAAACAGTATTATCCCGGCAGAAATTCGCACCGTAAACAGGCATTCTCGACTTACCGGCTGGGAATGGAAAAAGTTAATCTGTTCCTTCTTATGCAAATAAGCGAAAAAGATCAGTCCGGCTACCATAGCCGAGAGCATGGCCAGAACCACTGTTGTAACCGAACCCTGTACAGTAAAAAATGAAGTACAGTATTTATGTAAAGCGGCCAACCCTTCAGGTGTTATATCACTGAATCTTTGAGTACTCAGCAGGAAGTTAATCGGGATACCAAAGAATAAGACAATGAGGTTGATAAATCCAAACCACCAGTGCCGTTTTAATAAATCGTTGAAAATCTGGAAGTTAAAGTATGATTTTGCTGACTTCATAACCAATCACCTCCATTTCCGCAATAAATATCTCCTCCAGTGAGAGGGGGATGGCTTCACAGAATTGCGGTCTTTGGCGGTCTATTTCCGCCATTATAGCTGACTGGTCACCACGGACTACCATCGTACAAAGTCGGCCGCGTCGGGTAAATGATAACATTTTCAGGTCGTTAAAATCAGCTCCGGACTTTTCTGTCTCAAAGGCACACTGTACCTTATGGATACCTGCCTGCAGGGTATCGATATCCATATCAAATACAATCCCTCCCTGGTGCAGCAGTCCGACATGATCGCAGATATCTTCCAGCTCGCGCAGGTTATGGGAAGCTATGATCGGAGTCATTTGGTGCTCGGCTACACTATCGGCAATCAGCCGCTTGACTGCCTGACGCATAACCGGATCCAGACCATCAAAGGTTTCATCACAAAAGAGATAGCGCGGGCGTGATGCCAAACCAAAAATTATAAAAGCCTGCCTGGCCATACCTTTGGAAAAAGTATTAATTTTGCGCTTTTCATCCAGGCGAAACACCTTAAGCAGCCGGTTATAAATATCAGCGGAGAAACTGTGATAAACACATTGATAATACCGTTTCATATCCTCCATTGAGGAATTATAAAAATAGTATTGATCGTCTGATATGTAAAAAATGCTTTGCTTAAGGTTAGTATTTTCATAAACAGTCTGCCCATCTATCCAAACCTGGCCGCTGTCCTGCCGGTAGATACCGGATAATATGCGCAGTAAAGTCGATTTTCCGGCACCATTAGTTCCTACCAGTCCAAAGATACTTCCATTATCAATCTGAGCTGTAACCTCGCTTAACGCCGTTATATCAGCAAATCTCTTGGATATTTTGCTTATCTCAATCATGTCTATCCATCCTCTCATACAGCAGTTCAATTTGCCTGATTACTTCATCCCTTCCCATCCCTAATTGGGCCAGCTGGCCTACAATGCTGCTCAATGCTTTAAGGCATGCTTCCAGTTGATCTCTACGCAGTCGGGTTAAATCAGAACAAACAAAACTTCCTTTTCCAGGGATAGAATAGAGAACTCCCTGCTGTTCCAGTGTGGTATAGGCTTTTTGCACGGTATTCGGGTTAATACCCAGGTCGGCTGATAACTGCCTTACCGAGGGCAGTTGGCTGTCAGTACCCACAATTTCGTTTAAAACCAGCTTTCTAATATTCTCAACCAGTTGTTCATAAATGGGCAGCCGACTTTTGTAGTCAATGCTTATCAATAGTTACCACCCCCTTCTGTACTAACCGTTCTATCTTTGATAGTACAGTTAGTACACAGTTGGAGTCAACGTTTAAATGGAAAAAGATAATTACTACCAGGTAAATTCAAGAGCGCAAAAAAAAGCCGTATCAGACAGTTGATACAGCTTCATTATTTTACTTTACTTGTTTAACAAATACGAGGCAGGTGTTCGCCTTCCAATACTCCTAGAATCCTGCAGGCACCCAGCTCAGTCTCGATTAAGACGGTTTTGGCTGGTTTATCTACCACTTCACCAATGATGGCAGCATCTTTACCGTAATCGACAGCTTTGAGCGCCCCCAAAATCGATTCTGACTGCTCCCGCGCCGCTATAATAACCATCTTACCCTCATTGGCCATATACCAGGGGTCCATCCCCAGCATCTCGCAGGCGCCAGCTACCGTAGACTGAACGGGCAAGGCTGTCTCTTTAACCAGCATCCCTGCCCCTGATTGTGCTGTCAATTCATTTAGTACGGTGGCCAGACCTCCCCGGGTAGGATCGCGCAAGCACTTAACTGCCGGCGTAAATCCCTGCAGTACCTCGCCGATAGCATAAAGGGGTGCGCAGTCGCTCACCACCGGGGTAGCAAATTTAAGGCCTTCACGCTGAGCCATAATCGCCAGTCCATGATCACCAATGGTGCCGGTAACGATAATAACATCGCCGGGAGTAATTCGTCGGGGGTGATACTCAATTCCATCCTTTATGGTGCCAATGCCGGTAGTATTTATAAAAATCCGGTCGGCACTGCCCTTTTCCACGACCTTGGTATCACCGGCCACCAGTTTTACGCCCACTCGGGCAGCGGTTGCTGCCATACTATTAACCACAGCCTTAAGTTCCTCCAGCGGATATCCTTCCTCCAGGATGAAACCTGCTGTCAGATATCGGGGAGTGGCGCCACAGGCAACTAGATCATTCACCGTTCCGCAAACCGATAATTTTCCGATATCCCCGCCAGGAAAAATTGTCGGTGAAATAACAAAGCTGTCAGTACTAACTGCCAAACGGCCAGCAGTTATATCTATCACCGCACCATCCAGCATCTCATTTAAATACTGATTGGCCAATGCCGGTTTAAATATTTCATCGACCAGACGCTGACTCATGGCACCGCCGCTCCCATGTGCCATCAGGATCAGTTCATTTTTCATACTTGTCCCCCCCTGCTGGATGATAGCGGTAATGAGCAGCACAAGCCCCTTCGGAAGATACCATACAGGGTCCAATCGGTCTGGCGGGTGTGCAGGCTCGCCCAAACAACTGACACTGAAGGGGGCTTAGCTTTCCTTTTAAAATATCCCCACAAGAGCACCCTTTAATTTCGCGTTCTTCGAACTCGGGTATCCGGAAACGTTTGCGGGCATCATAATTTTCATATTTATCATTGAGTGCCAGGCCACTAGCAGGTATATTGCCCAGACCCCGCCAGCGGGCGTCTTTAGTCGTAAAAACCTCTTCTAACAGCTTTTTCGCAACTAGGTTACCCTGGGGTTTAACCACCCTTTGATACTGATTCTCGACCTGATGTCTACCCATCCCTACTTGTTTGATCAGCATATAGATACC
Source organism: Methylocystaceae bacterium (assembly GCA_050259135.1). Taxonomy (GTDB): domain Bacteria; phylum Bacillota; class Syntrophomonadia; order Syntrophomonadales; family JBLNAA01; genus JBLNAA01. The sequence goes on from JBLNAA010000021.1 coordinate 36,530, forward strand.
TTCCAGAATATCTGTTGTTTCAAACCCAGTTATCACACATGGTTTCTGATACTCCTCTGCCAGCAGTTCATACACCTCGGCGCCGATCACTGCTGATACATGCCCGGGACAGATTAAACCGTCAAACTGTATCTCCGGGTCAGCTAGTATGGCCTTTAGGGCCGGCGGCACTATTTTATGCAAGGACCAAACTGAAAAATTATTTATTCCCCGCTCCGCTGCCTCTTCAATAGTGGCAGCCACCACCGGGGCAGTAGTTTCAAATCCAATACCAAGAAAGATAATTTCCTTATTCGGCGTTTCTTCCGCGAGTTGTATGGCATCGCGCGGGGAATAAACCACCCTTACATCTGCCCCCTGGGCCTTCTCACTCTGCAAAGAAGATGCGCTGCCCGGCACCCTGATCATGTCACCAAAAGTAGTCAATACAACACCGGGCTCTTTGGTCAGGGCAATTACCTGATCGATATCACTCTGTGCCGTAACACAAACTGGGCAGCCGGGACCGGAAAGTAATTTTATATTGGCCGGCAGCAGGTTCTTGATCCCGCTTTTGGCAATAGCCATAGTATGGGTACCGCAGACCTCCATCAAGGCAACCGGCCCCTTCTCAAGCAAAATCTGCCCCAGTAACAAATCCTTATACTCGCGCGTCACCGCTCAGTTCCTCCATTTTGGTCAGCAGCTGCAAGGTTTCCAGCGCTACTGATTCATCGATTATCTCCATAGCAAACCCAGCATGAACGAGCACATAATCTCCGGGCTGGGCATCAGGAGTTAAACGCAGACTAATTCTTACCTGGTTGCCTCGGACATCAACTACAGCCAGCTCACCTTCTCTAATTAAAACCCGGCCAGGGACAGCCAGACACATTAATTGTTCACCTCGCTCGCTATAACGGCCTGTCCCAGTGACAAGCCGCCATCACCGGTTGGGATATGCTGTGGATAAAAAACCTGCATACCTGCCTGCTGCAGGCGACTTTTCAGATTAGTCAACAGAGACTGGTTATAAAAGGTTCCTCCGCTGAGTATAATCCGGTCTAATCCTGCATTCTCAGCAGCTTTACCAATACCATCAACGAACATATTAACTAAACCAGCGTGGAACTTGCCAGATATCTCAGATTTGGGACAGCCGCCCGTCAAATCATCAATTATATCCCTCCACATAGGCAATACATTCATGATAATCATTCCATTTTCCTGCTCCAGCTGATAACTATAACCGGTCACCGTCTGTTGACTGAGCATAGCTTCCAGTTCCACTGCTGCCTGTCCTTCATATTGACTGATAGAACATACTCCTAACAATGCTGACACCGCATCAAACAGCCGGCCGCAGGAAGAGGTGGGAAGGGTGTTGATACCTCGTGTTATCTGTTTAAGGAGCACCTCACGTTCTTCTATTGTCAGGTCAGGAAGCCACTGATCTGCCTTCTCTACTCCTTGCATCCCCAGGGCTTGCCATAAGTAGACCAGCGCCATCCGGTAAGGCCGGTTGATACTGGTATCTCCTCCGGGCAGCGGAACATACCGGAGATGTCCCTGGCGAACGAAGCTGCGGTAGCTGCCGCTCAATATTTCACAGCCCCAGACTGCTCCATCAGTACCATAACCAGTTCCATCACATATTAGGGCGATTACATCTCCCTCAATATGATTTTCAGCCATAGCCGCTGCCATATGAGCATGATGATGCTGGACCTCCAGGCGCGGCAGATCCTGCTCTTTGGCCCATTTGCTGGTCTGGTAATCAGGGTGCAGATCGTGGGCAATAATTTGCGGTTCAGTATTAACTATTTTTAAGAATCGGGGAATAGCTTCCTGGAAACGCACATAGTTGAGATAATGGCTTAAATCGCCTCCGTGCTGACTTAAAAAGGCGAATTTATACCGGGTCAGACAAAAGGTATTCTTCATGTCACCACCGGTAGCCAGTACTGGTTTTAATTGAAACGGAAGAGTAATCGGCCGCGGAACATACCCCCGTGCCCGCCGATAAGACTGTATGGTTTGTTCCGGAGTAATACGAATTACCGAATCATCACAGGGATTATGAATATCCCGATTGTGAACCAGAAAATAATCAGCTACCCCGGCCAGCTCAGTTATTGCATCATGATTTTCTATAATTAAGGGCTGATCGCTGATATTAGCGCTGGTCATAATTAAAAGGTCGAGATCATCGGCAAATAACTGAAAATGGAGCGGGGTATAGGGCAGCATTACCCCCAGCGTATTGATCCCGGGATGTATCTCCCGGCCTGGCAGCCGGTCATCGTCATAACTGGTCAGAATGACAATAGGAGCCTGCGGTGAAGTAAGCCACCTGGCCTCTGCTTCATTTACCTGACAATACTTGTTGACCGCAGCTAAATCCCGTGCCATTACCGCAAAGGGCTTGGCTTCGCGATGCTTGCGCTGGCGCAGCCGACTGACCGCTTCATGATTGCCGGCATCAACTGCCAAATGAAAACCGCCCAATCCTTTGACCGCCAGCACATAACCCATCTTCAGCAGATCGGCAGGCTGCATATCGACTGTCGTTCCATGGTTATCAAGCAGTGTCATTTTCGGTCCGCATACCGGGCAGGCATT
>JBLNAA010000022.1:0-13978 GCA_050259135.1 Methylocystaceae bacterium
GCAGCCAGCCGTAATTCATTAGAGGACATTCTAGCCGCCAACTATATCGCTACGCAGCTAATGATGGGGTTTTAAATGGGGAGCGGAATGCCAGGGCGGTAACCTGCGGTTTCGGGAACAACTGACGCTTGCTTCCTGTCTTCCCCCAAGAGGACTTCCTCAGGCACTTACGTGCCTTCAGGGCGCATACGCTGACGGCACTCTCGCTGCCTCGTGCAGCTCGCCCCGGTTCGGGGCGTCATCTTCGCGGATTGTTCTTCGAATCCTTGGTAATGACCACCTTGGGTATTCCTGCCCCAATAAAAGTTTTTAGATTAGGTATCAGGGGGATTAACTGATCAGTTAATCCCCCTGATTTTTTATACTCATTTCTGGTTGTAATGTAGTGACTCTGCCAGCCATAAAATATCATTGTAGGCTTAAGCAAGAAGGGGGTGAGTTAAAATTGCTGGCACGCCATTTGCGCTTAAACTTCTGGTTTTATCTGTTGGTACTGCTTACCCTGGGGTTAGGTGTAATGGCAGGGGCCATGCAATCACCGTTAACCATGGAAGCGGATGATGCCAGCAAATTAATTAGTCAGTTAACCGATAGCGGGTCGAGTCTAACCCTGGTTGGATGTTTGATTAATCAGCTCCCCTGGTGGCTGAGCCTGAGCTTCCTGGGGTTGACTGTCATTGGAGCGTTATTGATACTGCCGGTAATTTTTTTTAAGGGTTATTGCATTGGTTATACCATCTATACTTTGGCCCGGGCTAATGGCGAAGCCGGAATATGGTTTGCCCTGACTGCGGTTTTACCGCATAACCTAGTCTATATACCATGCCTGTTGGTAATGTCGGTAGCTGCCATCAGGTTTACCGGGGTTTTATTTGGTGTCCGAGACAATAAGTCTGGACTCTTAACCAGCCTTTTCACCTACCTGGTTACGGTTTTATTAGCGGGAGGAGGATTGGTATTAGGGGGCGTTTTGGAGTGCTGGGTCACTCCCTGGCTGTTGCACTGGTGGTAAAAAAGGGGGGGAGTTGAATGATCGTTATCGTTGGGACGAAGCGCCAGCTGTTGCGAAAAGTAGTCCGTGGTTTAGGAATTTTGTTTATTCTGTTGGTTTTGGTGCTGATGGGGGCTAGTTATCTTTCGCAGCCGGCACCGGTTTTTAATCGGTTTACCGAAGATAGAATTCCTACTGGCAATCCCCTGCGGGTAAATAATGATAATCCTAATGATTTTGACCGCTCGGTAGAGCAATTTGTGATAAAGTTGCAGGATTTTTACTATGAGGAGAGAGAATAAGAAAAGCATCACCACACTATGGGATGGAGATGCCGGGATTGGAACGCGAAATTGCACTATTCATCACCTTTCTGGGAGTAGAGAAGGGGCTGTCCGTTAATACTCAGGCTGCTTACCGCCGTGATTTGAACAAAATGGCGGCCTATTTAAAAGAACGGGGAGTTAAAAGCTGGGTCGATTTAGGCCGGGGGCAGATTATTGAATACCTGGCCTGTTTATTGGATTATGGTATGACCCCGGCTACGGTTTCAAGAAATTTATCATCGGCCAAGACCTTCTTTAAGTTTTTACTCCAGGAAGGCCTGGTTACATTAAATCCGACCGATAACCTGGAAAGTCCGAGGCTAGCACGCCGCTTACCCGGAGTTTTATCGGTGGAGGAGGTAGACAAGCTTCTTAGTTTACCCGATCCCATTAAGCCGCTGGGTATACGGGATCGTGCTATGCTGGAGCTTATGTATGCGTCGGGAATGCGGGTATCAGAATTGCTCAGCCTGCGGGTAGACGATGTCAATCTTCTGGCCGGTTTTTCTCATTGTATGGGTAAAGGGAAAAAAGAGCGGATTGTACCAATAAATCAAACGGCGGTTGAATGGGTAAGCAGATATTTAAGCCGGTCCCGGCCATTACTACTTAAAAATCCGACCGAAAGAATTTTATTTCTTAATGCTCATGGCCACTCCTTAAGCCGTCAGGGTTTCTGGAAAATACTAAACGGTTATGCTCATGAAGCCCAGATCGATAAGGAATTAACCCCCCATACTTTGAGGCATTCATTTGCCACTCACTTGTTGGAGAACGGTGCTGACCTGCGTGCAGTCCAGGAAATGCTGGGCCATGCTGATATTGCAACAACTCAAATTTATACCCACCTGACCAAGAGCCGGATTCGGGAAGTCTATGATGCTGCCCATCCACGGGCCAGGTAGAAATGAGGCGATTATGGTTAAACGTGTATTTCTGATTGTATTGGACAGTGCCGGCATTGGTGAACTTCCGGATGCCGCTGATTACGGTGATGTAGGGTCTAATACCCTGGCAAACACCGCTGCTGCCGTTGGGGGCCTGGTTTTGCCGCAAATGGGTGCTCTGGGATTGGGAAATATCGAGGCCATAGCTGGGGTGTCGCCAACGGCTGCTGTGGGAGCTTTTGGAAAAGCAGCTTCGCAGGCTAAAGGCAAAGATACTACTACCGGCCACTGGGAAATGATGGGCTGTATTTTAGGGCAGCCGCTCCCCACCTTCCCGGAGGGATTCCCGGATCAGTTGGTAACCGAATTTGAAAGACGCATCGGCCGCCGCTGTTTAGGCAATAAGGTCGCGTCTGGTACTGCGATAATTGAGGAATTAGGCCCCGAGCACCTGCGCACGGGCTGGCCGATTATCTATACCTCTGCGGACAGTGTTTTTCAGATTGCTGCCCACGAAGAGGTAATTCCCCTGACCGAACTTTATCGCATCTGTGAAGAGGCCCGCAGTATCTTGACCGGACCCTGGGGTGTAGGACGGGTGATTGCTCGGCCCTTTATCGGCGAGACAGGAAATTTTACCCGCACCTCCAATCGTCATGATTACTCACTGCCTCCTATCAGTACCACTTATCTGGATTGTCTGGTTCAGGGCGGACAAAATGTGATTGCTGTGGGTAAGATTAGTGATATTTTTGCCGGGCACGGCATCAGCCGCAGTATACATACCAGCGGCAATACCGACGGACTGGAGATAACTTTAAGTTTAGCCGGGGAAGACTTTCAGGGGCTGGCCTTTGTTAATTTGGTTGATTTCGATATGAAATACGGTCATCGTAATGATATTCGGGGTTATGCGGATGCCCTGGAAGAATTTGATCAGTGGTTAATTAAGTTTAAATCAGCTATGCAGGCCAATGATCTCTTAATTATTACCGCCGATCATGGCTGTGACCCTACTACCAGCAGTACTGATCATTCCCGCGAGTATATACCACTGTTGGTGTATGGGGCAGGAGTTAGGGAGGGGGTGAACCTGGGGGTACGGGAAACCTTTGCCGATATTGGCAGAACGGTTTGCGAGCTGCTGGGGGTTAAAGTCAGTGGTTTGCCCGGCCAGGGATTCTCGAATCTGCTGGGATTTAATGTATAAGATAATTGACATAATTCAGAAAAAACGCGATGGACAGGCTCTCAGTTCGGAAGAAATTGATTTCTTTATCAAGGGTTATACCCGAGGTGGTATTCCGGATTACCAGGCGTCAGCTTTGGCGATGGCCATTTATTTCCGGGGAATGAATGCCGAAGAAACAGCACATTTAGCCCTGGCTATGGCTGCTTCCGGTGATACCATGGATTTATCAGCTATCGGTGGAATTAAAGTAGATAAGCATAGTACGGGCGGGGTCGGTGATAAAACCACTCTAACGGCAATTCCGATAGTGGCGGCGGCCGGAGTTCCGGTTGCCAAGATGTCAGGAAGGGGCCTGGGACATACCGGAGGAACCATAGATAAATTTGAATCTATTACCGGTTTTAGAGTTCAGTTGTCCGCAGCCGAATTTATTGCCCAGGTACAAAACATTAAGCTGGCGGTTATTGCTCAGAGCGGAAACCTGGTTCCGGCTGATAAAAAATTGTATGCCCTGCGTGATGTAACAGCAACGGTTGATTCGGTACCGCTTATCGCTTCCAGTGTAATGAGTAAAAAGCTGGCCGCCGGCGCTAATGCTATTCTCTTAGATGTCAAAGTTGGTGACGGTGCTTTTATGAAGAACCTGGAAGAAGCGGTGGTACTCGCTCGTACCATGGTGGATATTGGGTCTCGCGCCGGACGGCAGGTAGCTGCGGTTTTAAGCACTATGGACCAGCCGCTGGGGTACGCGGTGGGCAACAGCCTGGAAGTAAAAGAAGCTGTTGATCTGCTTGCAGACCATGGCCCATCAGATCTGAGGGAATTATCCATTTTTATAGCCGGTTATATGATCTATCTGGGAGGGAAAGCCCTTACTCCGGATGCCGGATTCAAACTAGCTGCTAACCTGTTGACCAGCGGAGCGGCCTTAGACCGGTTCAGGGCAATGATTGTGGCGCAAGGCGGAGGATGGCCGGCTAACAGCCTGCCGGACCTGCCAACTGCACCGGTAACTCAGTTGGTAATTGCCTCCGAGGCCGGCTTCATTCAGCATATTGACACTGAGAAATTGGGACGCACCGCCATGCTGTTGGGGGCAGGAAGGGAAAAGATTGGCGATGCCATCGACTATAGTGCGGGAATACTCCTTAATAAAAAGCCGGGTGATTGGGTAGAAACCGGTGAAGTACTGGCAGTAATGCATACCGCGACTAAGGAAAGGGCAGCCGAAGTACAGCCGCGGGCTGCTGCTCTCTTCCATATCAGCCCGCAACCGGTGGTAAAAGGGCCATTAATCCTGGGGGTGATTAGCTCCCAGGGAGAAGAGTTCTTTTAGAAATTACCTCAATTTTAGAATAACCTATCGCCCAAGGGCGGAATACCACGGTGGCAGTCTGCGGTTTCGGGAACAATTACCACTTGTCTCCTGCCTTCCCCCAAGAGGACTTCCTCAGGTGCTAACGCACCTTCAGGGCGCACCTGGTACTGGTACCGCGCCGACAGCGCCTCCATGCCCTGACGGCGCTCTCGCTGCCTCTCCCCCAGGGGGACTTCCTTAGGCGCTTATGCGCCTTCGGGGCGCTGCTTGCTTGCCCAGGTTCGGGGCGTCGGCTTCGCGGATTGTTCCTCAAAACCTTGAAAAGCACCACCTTCGGTATTACGCCCCTTACAAGCATCTAAGTGTAAAAGTAAGGGGTGTAACAAGATACCAGTTACTACGGTATCTTTAGCATATCCCATTCGCCAAAACCATAGAATCTGATAATGATAAGATTCTTTTGAGGCGGGGGGATGTCGGTTGAAGCGCAAACTGTCTGTTTTGCTGCTTGCTTTACTTATGGTAGGTATCCTGGTACCCGCGGCTAACGCCGCTGAACCAGTCAAGGTTGAGGCTAAGGCCTATATTATTATGGATGCGGCCAGTGGTCAGGTGCTGATGGAAAAAGAGGCTGATACCCGGTTGGCACCAGCCAGTATGACGAAGCTAATGACGCTCCTGCTGGCGGTGGAAGCAATTGATAATGGCAAAGCCCGTCCCTATGATAAAGTGGTTACCAGTGAGAATGCCTGGCGTATGGGGGGCAGCCAGATCTATTTAGAACCGGGTGAGGAGATGACCCTGCATGATCTGCTGGTTTCTGTAGCTGTAGGGTCCGCTAATGATGCCTGTGTGGCAGTGGCAGAGTATCTGGAAGGCAGCCATGAGGCTTTTATCGAAAAGATGAATTTAAAAGCCGAACAGCTGGGAATGAAAAATACCCATTTCAGTAATGCTTACGGCCTGCCGGCACCTGAACACTATACCAGCTGCCGAGATATGGCCATTCTGGGCCGTTATTGTCTGCGTTACCCGCAAATACTCGAATACACTGCTATCAAAGAATATAATTTGCGCCAAGGCAAATTTAAGCTCTTTAATACCAACAAATTATTATGGTGGTATAACGGGGCTGATGGTTTTAAAACCGGCTGGACCAATGAAGCTAAATACTGTCTGGTATCAACTGCTAAGCGTGATAAACTGCGCCTGGTATCGGTGGTAATGGCTTCACCGCAGCCACGAGGAAATTTCCGGGATAGTATGGCTTTATATAACTGGGGATTTGCCCGTTATTCGTTTAAGTCATTTTTCCCGGCCGGAGCTGTTGTAGACACTGTTACTGTAGGAAAAGGCCTTGATGATATGGTGGAAGCCATAGCCGTTTCGGAGATTGGAACCATTATCGAAAAGGGCAGTAAAAGCAAGATAACTTATAAAAAGCAGGTATTGCCCTACCTTAGTGCACCGGTTAAAAAAGGCCAGCATGTTGGTAATATGCAGGTGTTGATGGATGGCAAAGAAGTATGCGCGGTGGAGCTGGTTGCTACGCGGGATATTCCCCGGTGTTCCTTGTGGATGCAGATTAAGAAAACATTGGCGAAAACACTGTTTATTTGAAGAAAATAAATTGGAAGGATTTTCCTAATAGACCGCGAATACTAATACCCAACCACCAGGTTGGGAGTGGATTTATGATTAAGACCGAGTTATGGGATGATATCCTAATTGTCAAGTTGAGCGGAGATATTGATATCTCGGTAGCTGATGGGTTACGGGCACAAATTGATGGGGAGTACATGCAGCAGGGGGTACACCACCTGCTGCTTGACCTGTCCGAGGTAGAATTTATGGATAGCACCGGTTTGGGCCTGATTTTGGGACGCTACAAAAAGGTAACGGCGGCGGGAGGACATACCTATATTGTACGACCGCGGGCGCGTGTAAAACAGTTGTTGGAGATGTCGGGGGTCAGTAATCTGATTCCGGTTTATACCAGTCTGCGGCAGGTTATTAATCGTTAGGGGGTGGACAAGTCCTTGAATATCCGTAACCGGGTACGCCTTGAATTTTTTAGTTTACCGGAAAATGTAGGCTTCGCACGTTCTTGTGCTGCTGCGTTTGCTTCTCAGCTGCAGTGCACCCTGGATGATCTGGAAGAAGTTAAGCTGGTAGTTTCAGAGGCAGTCAGCAATGCAGTTATTCATGGTTATCAGCAGCACGCTGACGGTACTATTGTCATGGATTTAATGGTCCGCGAGGACTTTGCACTTGAAATTGTAATCGAGGACTTTGGAGTCGGCATGGATGATGTAGATAAGTGTATGGAGCCATCTTATTCAACTGATGCCAATCGAATGGGGTTAGGTTTTTCCTTTATGCGTTCCTTTGCTGATGAGCTCCGGGTAAATTCTGTACCCGGACAGGGAACGGCAGTGAGGATGCTTAAACGGTTTATTTCTGCAACCGCCCAGGCTATGGCTTAATAGGTGGGGAGGTAATATGCAGGATAATAAATATCAGGAACTGGAGCCGGAGGTACTTATCGACCTGATAAACCGTGCGCAAAAGGGTGAAAAAAAGGCACGGGAAACCTTGTTTGTATCCAATCAGGGGCTGATCTACATGGTCCTGGAAAGGTTTAAATCAGTTCCCTATGATTATCAGGACCTTTATCAGGTAGGTTCGATTGGCCTGATTAAAGCGATCGATAAATTTGATGCCAGCTATGGGGTTCGCTTTTCGACTTATGCAGTGCCCTTGATTATCGGTGAAATCAAACGTTATTTGCGGGATGACGGCCCAATTAAGATTGCCCGCAATTTAAAAGAGCTCTATTCCCGGGTAAAATGGGCGCAAGAATCGCTTAACAACCAGCTGGGCCGTCCACCCACGGTAGCCGAAATTGCGGCTCACCTGGAGGTAAATCCGGAAGATGTAACTGCTGCGGTTGAAGCCTGCCAATCGCCCTACTACATGTTCGATATTCTTAATGATGAAGAAAAGAACAGCATTAAGCTGATTGACTGCCTGCAGGGAACGGGCAGTGATATCATTGAACAAGTAGCGTTAAAAGAAGCCTTAACCACGCTGGACCCCCGGGAACAGGAGGTGATAAGACGACGATACTTTGGAGATCAGACCCAGACGAAGGTGGCTCAGAAATTAGGTATATCGCAGGTGCAGGTATCCAGAATTGAGCGTGCCGCCTTAAAAAAACTGAGACGATTATTAGTATAAAACTACCCCCGACTTTAAATCCTAATAAGGAATTTGAAGAAGGGGGTTAATTTTATGGTTACTATTATTGAATTGGTTACTGAGTCCAATATCAGTTGGAAAGATGCGGTTAACAAAGCGGTTAATGAAGCTACCCTTCATTATGGTAAAGTAAGCGGCATTGAGATATTGAATTGGACCGCTGATGTGAAAAATGGCCGTATTGTGGAATACAAAGTCAATGTAAACGTGGCCATAGTCGATACCGCTCACGATGATATGTAGTTAGTGCTGTATGGTTAAAACGCTGGACAGTGATTATTTAAAAGTCCACTATCAACAGGTGGTCGATGAAGTTAAACCCAAACCGCCGGTAGTTAAAAATTGTTGTTGGGCGTTTGTAGTCGGTGGAGCAATCTGTGTCATTGGACAGCTAATTGTCAATTACCTGATGTCAAAGGGCCTTGATCGTGAGTCGGCTGCGACCTGGAATGCTATTATCCTGGTATTCCTGGGATCATTCTTTACCGGTCTTGGCATTTATGACGAGTTGGGTAAGCGGGCTGGTGCTGGTTCCATTGTACCGATTACCGGTTTTGCCAATTCGATTGTGGCAGCGGCCATGGAGTACAAACGGGAAGGTTACGTCTTCGGGGTGGGGGCCCGGATGTATACTATCGCCGGTCCGGTATTGGTTTTTGGTTTTACCGCTTCATTTATTATTGGGCTGATTAAGTTCCTGGCGAAAATGATCCAGTGATAACTAGGATGGTGGTGTCAGTTTGAACCAGCGGCGGCAAACGATGTTCTTCGCCAATCCGGTATGCTTACAGGGATGGGCGTCTGTGGTGGGCCCGGATGAAGATCAAGGGCCTATGCAGGGAGAATTTGATTATGTGATCCCTGATTATTTATGGGGAGAAAAGAGCTGGGAAAAAACTGAGGGTAAAATGCTGCAGGAAGCGGTGCTTAGAGCGGTTGCTCTGGCGGATTGTTCACTGGATACGGTGGATTTAATGCTGGCCGGGGACCTTTTAAACCAGACCATAACCAGTAACTATACCGCCGGAGAGCTTAAAATACCCCTGGCGGGATTATATGGAGCCTGTTCCACCATGGCGGAAGGCCTGGCCCTGGGTGGAGCGCTAATCAGCGGTAATTTCTGCAATCGGGTAGTATGTGCTACTTCCAGTCATCATTTAACGGCGGAAAGGCAGTACCGATTTCCTACCGAACAAGGGGTACAAAGACCGCTTACTGCTCAGTGGACCGCAACCGCCTCTGGTGCCATAGTTCTTGGTAAGGAACGGCCAACTCCCCTCAGGCTTACCTGCGCTACTCTGGGGCAGGTAATAGATTCAGGACAGAGTGACGCCAATGATATGGGCGGGGCTATGGCCCCGGCGGCAGCTCATACTTTGCTTACTCATTTAACCCAGACCGGGCGCCAGCCGGAATTCTATGATCTCATTATTACTGGCGATCTAGGAAAGTTTGGATTGGAATTAATGCGGCGTTTGTGTCAAAAAGAGGGGCTGACTCTGGGTGAAAACTGCACCGATTGCGGAATTTTGTTATACCACCCTCGGCAGGATGTACATGCTGGCGGCAGTGGATGTGGCTGTTCCGCTTCAGTGTTTGCCGGCCCCATTATCAAGAAAATGATGAAAGGTAACCTGGCCCGGGTTCTCTTAATCGGTACGGGTGCCCTAATGAGTCCGGCCAGCCTGCAGCAAGGGGGAACAATTCCCGCTGTCGCCCATGCGGTAGCAGTAGAGAGGGTGGACCTGTAACCATGGGAGATATGCTTATAAATGCATTTATAACCGGGGGAGTTATCTGTGTGATTGCGCAGTTATTAATGGATTTGACCAGTCACAAAGTAACTCCTGGTCATATTCTGGTTGGTTATGTGGTGGGAGGGGCAATTCTCAGCGCTATAGGTCTCTATAAACCTCTGGTTGACCTGGGAGGGGCTGGCGCTATGGTTCCTTTGAGCGGCTTTGGCCACTCCCTGGCGCAAGGGGCATCCAAGGCGGTAGCTGCTGATGGGCTGTTAGGAGCTTTTACCGGCGGGGTTGCCGCTACCGCCGGCGGCGTCCTGGCAGCAACCGTTTTCGGTTATATAATGGCAGTGATTTTTAACCCCAAGGGATAGGACAGATGAAAAAAAGAGTCATTATAGTTACTGATGGTGACCATGCAGCTAAGGAAGCGGTCACCACTGCTTGTGCCAATGTCGGTGCCTATCCCCTGACGATCACCGCTGGTAATCCCAGCCGGCTGACCGGAGAAGAGGTGTTGTTTCAAATTAAATCGTATCCGGGTGAACCGGTTGTGGTTATGGCAGATGACGGCGGTTGGGTGGGAGAAGGCAGGGGCGAAAGCATTATATCCTATTTGTTGAAATCGCGAGATGAAATTGAGCTGCTTGGAGTGGTGGCAGTAGCTTCCGGGACCAGACATGCCCGGGGAGTAGTACCTGACTGCTCCTGGACCCGACAGTTAAAGAAATCCTATCTCCCGGTGAATAAACTTGGGTTTGAAGAGCAATCCGGGCATGAGTACCTGGAGGGGGATACCACGGAGTTACTGCTGTTACAGAATAATATTCGTATTATCGGGTGTGGTGATCCAGGAAAAATGGATTGGCGGGATGATCCGGCCCAGGGGGCGCCGGTAACTACTGCCTGCCTGCGTGCCCTAATAAATCAGCCGGAAAGGGAGGGGATCGAACCAGCATGAAAGGGCCTCGTATCGGAATTCCAGATGCGATGTATAATCGTTATTTCTATCCCTTCATTAAAACCTTCTGGCAGGAAGTCGGTTTCATCCCAGTATTTTCTGCTCCTACCAATCGGGAGATTTTGGATACAGGTGTACGGGCAGCGGTAGATGAAGCCTGTTTACCTTTAAAAGTATACTACGGGCATGTAGCCTCACTGGAAGCTATGCAGCTTGACTATTTAATGCTTCCGCGTTTCACCTCGGTAGAAGAACGAGCTTACTTATGCCCGAAGTCAATGGGGTTACCTTACATGGTAAAAGCTGAAATGAATTTACATACTCCCCTGGTAATACCCAGTATTGACCTCTCACGGGGCGACACGCTCTTTCGTAAGGAGCTTCATTTTTGGGGACAGCGTCTGAAGATCAGCCGTCTTCGATTGTCCCGAGGCTTACAGCAGGCGTATCAGGCTCAGGCAGCAGTGGGAAGTCTGGCTCGAAAAAACCAGCTTACCTATCCCCAGGCCATCCAGCTCTGGGATACCGGCACTGTCAGCCATAAACACGTTCCGGTACCTGGCAGAATAACTGTGGGACTGGTTGGTCATGGCTATCTGACTTATGATGACCAAATCAGTTTGGGTCTAACCTCGACTCTTGAACAGATGGGGATCAGGGTACAGACCCCGGAGATGTTAAACCACCAGTTGGTTAACGAATACAGCCTGAAGTTGCCGAAAAGGGTGTTCTGGTCGCTGGGCTATAATATTATGGGCGCTGCATTGGCCTGGCAGGATCGCCAAATGGTCGATGGCATCATTCACATTACCTGCTTTGGCTGCGGACCAAATTCGCTTATAGGGGAAATGCTGCAGCAGAATATTACCCAATTACCGCTTTTGATGCTGACCATTGATGAGCACACAGGTCAAGCGGGACAGCAAACCAGATTGGAAGCCTTTATTGACCTTTTGGAAAGGAAGAAAAGGCATGCGGGTTAGTTTTCCTCATATGGGCAACATGGATATCACTTTAGCCGGTTTGTTCGATACACTGGGTACCGAAATGGTGATGCCACCCCCAATTACCCGGCGCACCTTGGAGTTAGGTACCCAATATTCACCTGAGGCTGCCTGCCTGCCCTTCAAACTTAACATCGGCAATTTTATTGAGGCCATGGAACAGGGCGCTGATACCCTGGTTATGCTTGGTGGCTGGGGACCGTGCCGACTGGGATACTACGCTCAGGTGGAAAGGGATATCCTGAAGAATTTGGGCTACCAATTCAACATGGTGGTAATCGAAGCTCCCGATTCTAACCGCCGGGGATTATTGGAGGTGGTAAAACCATTAGGCAATGGTGCCACCACCTGGCAGGCGCTTAAAGGTGTTAAGTTTGCCTGGAAAAAGACCCAGGCGTCTGATGAATTGGAAAAAACGTATTACCGGGTACTGCCTTATTGCCGCTATCCTGATTTAGCTAGTGCCGATTACCAGCAGGCACGATCAGCATTGCTGGGAGCCAAATCTCAAGCTGAAGTAAATCAGGTACTGCAGGACTATAAGATAACCGTGGAAAAGGCGGTAAAAGTATACCGCAATCCGATAAGGATAGCGGTTATCGGCGAAATCTATACTATTTTAGAACCCTTTGCCAACTTTCATATTCAGGAACGCCTGGCGCGGATGGGAGTCAGCTGTGAGCGCAGCCTTTATATGTCGGAGTGGCTGAATGATCATTTGTTAGGAGGCTGCCTGCCTGGTGGGTCGTCTAAACCGCATGCCCGTCTAGCTGATCCCTACCTGCCCTGTTGGGTAGGGGGACATGGTAAGGAGACAGTTGGTTATGCAATTAGTTTTGCTCGTCAGGGCTTTGATGGCATAATCCAGGTCGGACCCTTAACCTGTATGCCGGAGATTGTAGCCCAGGCGATTCTGCCGCAAGTGAGCAAAGATGAACAGATACCGTTAATGTCCTTATGGGTTGATGAACAAACCGGGGAGGCCGGGCTGCAGACCCGGTTAGAGGCTTTTGTTGATATGGTGGAGAGAAAAGAGCGGCGGGGAGGTCTGGGAGGTTTCTAACCTTGGCGGACAAGTATTATCTTGGGGTTGATATTGGTTCGGTATCCAGCAATTTTGTAATAATTAATGGCCAGGGGCAGCTGGCCGACAAGCTATACCTGAGGACCCAGGGCAACCCCATGAAAGCAATTATTGAGGGATTAACCCACCTGCAAAACCAGGCATCAGCTTTGAAAATAGCCGGAGTTGGTACCACGGGAAGCGGCCGTCATCTGGCCGGTGTGATGCTGGGTTCCGACATTGTTAAGAATGAGGTAACGGCTCATGCAGTAGCCGCCTTGCATCAAATGCCGGAAGTAAAAACCATTATCGAAATCGGAGGCCAGGACTCTAAAATTATTATCATTCGAGATCAGGTAGTGGTGGATTTTGCGATGAATACCGTGTGTGCTGCCGGAACCGGCTCTTTTCTTGATCAACAGGCACAGCGGCTGGGGGTAGCGATTGAAGATTTTGGGTCCGTAGCCCTGCAGGCGGTCAGCCCGGTTAGGGTTGCCGGCCGCTGCGGCGTCTTTGCGGAGTCTGATATGATTCATAAGCAGCAACTGGGACACCCACTCCCCGACATTATTGCCGGCCTTTGTCAGGCATTGGCCAGAAATTACCTGACCAACGTCGGTAAAGGGAAGGATATTCAAGCTCCAATTGTCTTCCAGGGCGGAGTAGCAGCGAATGCCGGGTTAGTAGAGGCTTTTGCCCGCTTGTTAGGAGTTAGACCGGTGGTCCCGGATAATTTTGAGGTGATGGGGGCTGTAGGTGCAGCCCTTTTGGCACAGGAGACAGCAGGGGCTGGCAAGGTAACTGGCTTTAAAGGGTACGAATATATCAACCAGGGCAGCTACCAGACCCGCAGTATTGATTGCAGCGGCTGCCCCAATCAATGCGAAGTTGTTTGCATCAAACGCAATGATAAACCGATTGCCTACTGGGGTGATCGCTGCCGTCGCTATGAGGTGAAACTGAGTCAGAGAACGCAAACGGCAGGATAAACAAAAAAGTCCTTGCTGAAGGGGCTTGGCCTATGCTAATATCTTAGCAACCGGCTCCCCAACCGGTTAGAATAATGAGTTGAGCTTAGTAGAGTTGAGAGGAGAATTTAATGATGAGCAGAGATGACAAGAGAGTTTACTTGCCTTTAGATCGGATTCCGCGGTTTTGGTATAATGCCCAAGCCGACTTATCCAAGCCATTACTCCCTTCCCTTGATCCTCAGACCAAAAAGCCGGTAACGGC
>JBLNAA010000023.1:0-7041 GCA_050259135.1 Methylocystaceae bacterium
ATCTCCCTGGTTATTGCTTCTCCCGGAAGCAGACAGGGTACCCCCGGTGGATAGGCGGCTACCATTTCCGCACTGATCAATCCCGCCGCCTCACTGATCCGCACCTGGCGTTGCCGTGAGAAATAGGCTTGACGTGGAGCCAGAATCAACGGAGCCTCCGGAGGTAACACCAGCTGGACAGGCGCCCGGTGATTTCCCCGATAATGATCCGCTATCACTGACAAGGCAAAAGAAAAGGTTTCCCATTCCCGGGCGGTGTTAAACGGTGTAAACAGGGCGACAATATAATTCGGTCCCGCCATTTCTAACTGTATACCATACTCTTTAAATAATAACTCCTGCAGCCCATAACCGGTTAAATTTAATTTCTCAATACCGATGCTAACCCGTCCCGGATCATAGTGATGCCGGTGCTCGTCTCCCTTTATCCGTTCCAGCCCGGTAACTTTTTCGAGCTGTTGGTCAAATTGCTGCGATTGCGTATACATGGCGTCCAATCCCGCCCACCCAGCGGAAGATCTTACCCAACTGCTGGCCCATTCGGCGGAAGCCAGCAGCGGCTGCGAGGGACTGGTGGTAATCAGCAGGTTCAGCGCCTGTACTACCCGAGTATGCCGGCTCATCATTTTTCCACTTAAATGAACACATGCTGCCCCGGTCAGAGCCGGTAAAGTCTTATGCAGGCCATGGACAACCGCATCGGCACCTTGCTGTAAAGCTCCCGGCGGATATGCTGGGTGGAACCCAAAATGAGCACCATGAGCCTGGTCCACCAGTGCAGGTATGCCCCGGCGGTGAACCAGGTCAATCATTTCTTTCTCCTGGCCGCAGATACCGAAATAAGATGGGCTGCTCCCAAATAACGCCGTTATCTCCTGCCCTTGCAGCAGGTCTTCTACATCATCCGGATCACTTGCCAGCGGCAGCCCCCATCGATTATCCAGTCGGGTCGGTAGGTAGACCGGAATGGTACCCGCCAGTACCATTCCCCCGAAAAAAGAGCGATGCGCCTGCCGGGGTAGCAGTACCCTGGCTTTATCCCCCAGCGCCAGGAGCAGGGCATGAACACCGCTGGTAGCACCATTAACCAGAAAATAGCTGGAAGCAGCTCCATAAATATCAGCCAGCTTTTGTTGAGCCTTCAGCAAAACGCCATCTGGCCGGTGCCAGTCATCCAACCCTGGTATTTCGGTAAAATCGATACTGCCGATGGCAGCTAACTCAGGGGTTTTAAATCCCCTTCCTCCCTTGTGTCCCGGCATATGTAACTGTACACTGCCGCTTTCGGCATATTCTTTAAGGGCGGAATAAAACCCCGGTTCAATTCCTTCCACGCTTTAATTCCTTCCACCCAAAATGAGAAAAGAACCCGTTAAAAAGGCTGCCGCCCTCAATTTCTTTATCTCATTTCCAATTGTATTATTATTATTTATTGTACCTTATTCCTCCCTCATTAGAGGTCTAATTAAAGCGGTTAAAACAGGGAACAAGCGATTTATTAATGCCCTCTGGCAAAAGCCGGCATTTAGCAAGGGGCACCTGAACGCCTATTGCCTTAATCTAAGACAAAAAAATAGGCGCCTGCTCGGTCGCCTATTTAAATAATCCGTGCAATTTTTCCAGGTAACTTTTATAGTTTTCTGAGCCCATTACCAGATTGATGATACTTTCTTCGCAGCCGTAACAAACAAAGATGTGGCTTATCATATAGCCCCCCCGGATTCCACGGGATGGGACCTGGCCGCATAGCCCGCACCGAGGAAGCAGTTTCCCGGTGGGCTTATCATCATGGTCAGTATTCACGTTCTCACCTACTTGTTCATCAAGTATGACTTATTATTGCCTAAAGACCTGGCAGTCAATACTACTTACTAAAAGTTCCCCAAACCGCCAGGAGCTTTTCCGCACCGACAGCCAGGTTTTCAAAGATTTCGTAATAATTTCTTACTTTATCATGAGTATCAGATAAACTGGTTAACATATGGTGAGCGTGGCCTTTATGTTGAGGCCGAAATCCCTCACCTGCTTCCGGTTCATCCTCAGCCGCACCCACATGCTGCTCATGACCAGGCACCACTATCAGCGTGTTTCGATGCGAGTTAATATTGTAGAGCAGCCAAAAAGCTCCGAACAATAACAATATCCATAACCAAGTGTTGTTATTACTATCCAAAGTATGGCCACCCTGTTCCCAAAGTAAGCTCTTACATTAATATTATTGTTAAAAGTAGCTAAAGGTTACACTCCCCCACAAAATGAGAAAAGGTGCCAGGCACCTTTTCTCATTTTGCATCAGTTAATAAACAGGCTGGTAAACTCCACTCGGGTACTGTCAACCAGCCCCCGATCTGTAAGCCGCAGATGGGGAATAACTGGCAAAGCAATGAACCCCAAGCTGAGAACTGGATCAATGCCTTCTGGTACCCCCAATTCCCGCGCTCTTTTTATTAATGTCTGTAACTGGTCTCTTACTTTTATTAAAGGCAAATGACTCATAAGCCCGCCAATTGGCAGCGGTAGTTCATAAAAATCTTCCTCGTCCCAGAGCACAACTCCACCCTTGATTTCATGCAGGCGCCTTACCGCCTCCAACATAGCTGTATCACTGACCCCGGTTACCACTACATTATGCGAATCATGGGAGATGGTTTGCGCTATAGCTCCCCGCTTCAGTCCATATCCATAAAGGAAGCCCTGACTATAGCCTCCGTTCTGGCCATGCCGTTCGATTACTGCCAGCTTCAGCAAATTATTATCAGGGTCAGCCAGGAAATACCCATTCTCAACCGGCGGCGATACCACAACTTCTTCAGTAAAAATCATCTCCGGCAGTAGTTTTATGGCTCTCACCTTTGATCTTTCAGCCCTGACCCTCAAATCAAGTTTATCTACTTCCAGGTACATCGAATTACCGGGCTCGGTTCGAGATACAGCTGAATCAGCAGCTAAACGCTGGCCAGCTTGAACTATAACCTGTCCCCGTTTCATCACCAGATGTGGTTTGAATTCTTTTAAGTCATCATAAACCACCAGATCTGCTATTTTACCGGGTGCAATTATACCTCGATCCAAAAAGCCATAATAGAGCGCGGGGTTAAGAGTCGCTAACCTCAGGGCGACTGCTGGATCGACTCCCTGTTTAACCAAAAATGCCAGATGTATATTAAGGTGTCCCTCCTCCAATAAGTCCCTGGGATGACGATCATCAGCACAAAGAGCGATAAAGGGAGCAGTCCTTTCAGTAATCAGCGGATATAAGTGGAAAATATCCTTAGAGGCCGAACCATAACGGAGGAGTATCTGCATACCTAAGCGCAGCTTCTCTCGTCCTTCTTCGATGGTTACAACTTCATGGTCGGATTGGACGCCGGCTGCCAGGTAAGCGTTAAGCGCTGAACCAGTCAGCATTGGTGCATGACCAGCTATGGTCATACCTTGTTGTACCGCTGCTGCTATTTTCCCTAACATATCCGCATCCCCCGCTATCACGCCAGGAAAGTTCATAACTTCTCCCAGTCCAACTATACGAGGATATCCCAAAGCTTGTGCTACCTCATCAGCTCCCAGCACTGCCCCGGCTGTCTCCAGTTCCGTCGCCGGTACACAAGATGGAACTTCCAAAAATAAGTCTATAACCGAATTCTTACTGTCAGCTAACATGTATTTAAGCCCGTTAAGGCCGAACACATTTACTATCTCATGAGGGTCGGCCACCACTGTAGTGGTACCAAACAGGGCTGCTGTATTCAAAAATTCGGTAGGAGTAACCATGGAGCTTTCAATATGCACGTGGCTTTCGATCAGCCCCGGGGATACGAAGCGTCCCGCCAGGTCAATTTCCTTCAGGCCCTGATAGCTGCCGATACCAGCTATTAACCCATCATATATAGCAATATCAGCAGGCAGTATTTCACCAGTCGGAAGGAACACCACCTTTCCGTTTTTTAAAACCAGGGGAGCCGCTTCTTCCCCACCGGCAATTTTAATCAGATTGGATATCATCTTTTAAACCTCCTAAATAAAAAAGAGGGCATCAGCCCCCTTAATCTATAGTTTAATACTTAAGATCAACCACCAGTACGTAAAGCAAAATTAATTACAAACAAAACGGCAATAATGTACATCATCCAGTGAACATCTTTAAACTTTCCGGTAAAAACCTTTACCAGGGTATAACCGATAAATCCCAGTCCGATACCGGTCGCAATGCTGTAGGTGAGCGGCATTCCAATCACCGTCAGAAATACCGGAAACGATTCGGAGAAATCTTCAAACCCGACATGTACAATTTCTGAAAGCATTAAAGCACCCACAATAATCAACGCCGGAGCAGTAGCAAAACCTGGTACTAACCCTACCAGCGGAGCAAATATCAGCGCCAGGGCAAACAAAACTGCGGCCGTGAGAGAAGTTAAGCCGGTTTTTCCTCCTTCTGCAATACCAGAAGCGCTTTCAATGTAAGATGTTACGGTACAGGTTCCTACCACCGCACTGGCCATGGTGCCTATGGAATCGGCATAAAAAGCCTTGCCCAATTCAGGCGGCTGGCCTTCCTCTTTAAGCAAGCCGGCTTTTTTAAGCAGTCCCATTAGGGTTCCCATATTATCAAACAGTTCGACCATGGTAAAGGTAAAGATTATATTAAACAAACCAAATTTAAGGGCCCCGGCCAGGTTTAGTTTGCCAAAGGTAGGCCCCAGGCTGGGGACACTAAAGCTGACGATGCTCGAAAGTCCCTTGGGATAAGGGACAGCCCCGACAATCATCCCCAGGATCGTCGTTGCTAAGATACCAATGATTAATGCCCCTCTTACCCTGCGTGAAATAAGAACCGCCGACAAAACGAGTCCAAACATGGTAAGCAGGGCAGCCGGGGATCCCAGATTTCCCAATGCTACTATGGTGGCCTCATTTTTTACGATAATCCCGGCATTCTGAAGGCCGATAAAAGCAATGAAGAATCCGATACCAACCGGAATAGCTGACCTTAATGAGGGCGGTACGGCATCAATAATCCAGTAGCGTATTTTGGTCACGGTTAGAATAAAAAATAGTATTCCCGAGAAAAAGACGGCACCCAGGGCGACCGTCCAATGCAAACCGAAACCCAAGACTACTGTATAAGTGAAAAAGGCATTTAGCCCCATTCCAGGAGCGACCACGATTGGATAATTAGCCAGGAAAGCCATCAAAACCGTGGCGATGATTGAGGCTATAATTGTGGCAGCAATGGCCGCATCTTTAGGAATTCCGGCCTGCGAAAGGATCTGGGGATTTACAAAAATGATATAAGCAAGCGTAATAAACGTGGTGGCCCCGGCAAGTATCTCCGTTTTTACACTGGTTCCACGTTCGCTGAGTTTAAAAATTTGATTCAGGGTACCGGCATTATCATTCATTCGCTTGTCCCTCCGCAGCTGAGTTTAGTTATATTCTTTGCCAGCCTACCTCATAATATAGCTTAAAACAGCAAAAACCCCGGTTTAAAACCGGGGTTTTTACCCAAAAAGTCGATTCGTAAACCAGTCTGCTTTATAACTTTCTATTTAGGTTCCCAGTAGCATCGCTTTGGTGATATGATCTTCTCCTCTTTTTTAAGTTGATTCATAACTTTATCAACTTCTTTTTTATCTAATCCGGTGATTTCTGCAATCTGTCCTGCGCTAAGAGGTTTACCCGCTTTGGTCATACCCTCTAGAATTAACTTGCTGTTATCCATAAAATCAATTCATCCTTCCTTTTTTAAAAATTAATTCTATAAGAATTATGACCTATTTTATTAAATATCAATATTCCATTTATACTACGCTTTATACCCTGCTTCTTCCGTTCTCTCTTAATATTACCAAGCAAGAACTTGGCCTAATTAGAAATACTAATTACAGGAAAGGAGGTAAGCTTATGGAGTGGAAATATTCAAGCTGGGCAAAAATTCTTTGGACTATCCTAAGGGTGTACTTAGGCTATAACTGGTTTACTTCTGGAATGGGTAAAGTATTTGGCGAAGGCTCTGCCGTATGGGTTGGTTCTAAGGCTGGAGTGGCCGTAACCGGCTTTTTAAAAGGCGCCCTGGCCAAAACTGCCGGTCCACACCCTGATGTTCAGCCCTGGTATGCCTGGTTTATCAACCATGTTGCTTTGCCCAATGCCAAACTTTTCAGCTATATGGTAGCTTTCGGCGAACTCCTTGTAGGTATTGCCTTAATCTTAGGTTTATTTACCACCATAGCACTAATTGCTGGCTTATTAATGAACTTTAACTATCTTTTTGCCGGTACTGTCAGCGCTAACCCGATGTTTGTACTTGAAGAGCTTATATTGCTCTGGGCTGGATCAGCGGCCTTTTACTGGGCACTAGACCGTTTTATCTTTAAAAAGCATTTTTCTGATCACCATTACTGAGTTTAGCAATTCAAAAAAGATACTGAGAGAGAGTCCAGCATGCCTGGATTCTTTTTTTGTATCGACACCAGGGTTAATGCCTAAGAAAAAGCAATTAGGCGGTTCATCGGCTCATGAGCTACGCTCATTATGTGCCGATACTAGGCAATATATCGTCGCCGTCGCCCGCCGCCAGATGCTAGACCAATTTCTCATTGTGATGACATACCGGACGAGTGCAAGTTGCCAAGTCAATGAGCAACAGCCTGCGATGGTGAGTAAGTGAAGCTTAAGCCAAACGGCAGGAGGCCGTTTGCGCAACTTGCTGCAGGAGGCAGGATAGTTGCGGTGCTTAAGTGAACCCCACAGAAACAATTAGGCGGTTCAGAAGCCGCCAGATGCGAGGCGCAACGAGCATTTGCAGCGATGGCGTACTTTTATGGTACGTCGAGCAATAATGCGAGTTGCAACAAAGCAGATGGTGGTTTATCAACCGCCCAAAAGGTGAAAGCTCGGTTATACCCACCGAGCTTTCACAAAAAAATAAAAATCCTGGCAACGGCCTACTCTCCCACAAATGCAGTACCATCGGCGCTGGAGAGCTTAACTGCCGTGTTCGGTATGGGAACGGGTGTGGCCTCTCCGCTTTAGTCACCAGGA
>JBLNAA010000024.1:0-3879 GCA_050259135.1 Methylocystaceae bacterium
CCCTGTAGCAGCATGGCCCATAGCATTGATGACAGATACCGGGTTCTGATCTTGAAATTTAATAATGCAGGTTGGCAGACCCAGGTCAGCCAGCCGGTTCAGTTCTTCCTGCAGCCGATGACAAAGTAACAGGGAATAATCAGGAACACCGGCCTTGGTTACGCAGTATAGTTCGTAAAGGTGAGCCATGGTATCAGTCAGCATGGCAGCAATTAAATCAAGGAGAATTAGGCGCTGGCCATCCTCCAGTATGGTATCGGTAAATTCACTGATTATCAGGTAGGCTTTGAGCCGCCCGGGGTGGAAGACGGGGACTACCAGCTGTTTTTCCTGGCTATCGCCCGAGGCAGACTGAATAAATAACGCGTGACTGAGAGATTGAAGCTGATGTCGGAGATCATCAGTCAGGTCATTCGATCCCCATATACTCAGCAGCTCTTGACCATTATCGATAATAAGAGCTTTTAAATGGGCACCTACCCCCAGGCTCAGTGTGTTTTCGAGCAGGGTACAGAATTCGGTTAAACTGGTGGCCTCCCGCATTATCCGCAGGGTGTCCTGGATGGCCATAAACTGCTCCAGACGCTGGTCAAGCAGGCGGTTTTGTTCTTCAATGGTATTCAACATCCAGGCATTATCAAGAGCGATGGCAATTGAATGGCTGAGCATTAGCAGAAGTGCGAGGTCATCAACCGAAAATGGCTGTTCAGTCATCCGGCTGGACAGGGTTATAAAACCGTAATATTGATTTCGGTGTTGCAAATTAATGATAATATGAGGTTGCAGATGATCTTCTATTTCTATAAAGGTGGGAAATAGCTCCAGGAATTGTCTTCGCTCTTCGGGGTTGGTATAGCTGATAATCGGATTATTGCTGAATGGCATCTCTTCAGGGCTGGCTAGCCAGTAGGATAGCTTAGTATTATCTATTACCGACTTATAGACCAGTAGTTCCAGACGCCTTTCGGCAGGATTATGAATAAATACCGAGCTGGACACGGATTGAAAAATCTCCATCAGCATATCCAGAGCCATACTGGCCGTTTGCTTCTGATTGGCAATAATCAGGATTTTTTCTGCAGCCTGGTAAACGGTAGTAAGAGAAAAAACCTGTTTATCAAGAGCCTGATTGGTCGATATCAGCTGCTGGCGAATCTGATTTAACTCTATAGCTCGGTTAAAGGTCTGAACTAAGGCAGTTATAACCCTCCAGTCCTGATCCTGACTGCATTTGTCCTCCTGGGCATGGAATGAAATCAGGTATTGAGGCTGGTCATTAATCTGGAGGGGAATAAGCAAACTGGCTTGGCTGGCCTGCAGCTTTTGATGGTTTTTAACCCCTAATTGATCAGGGTTTAAGCTGTTTAAACGTTGGGGAAACATGCCCAGCGCCGGGTGCGCCAAAATAGGGGATGCCTCTAAGACCCAATGATCCCAATTTGATTTGCTCATTCCCCGGACGGCTATCGGAATGTAATTGTTACCGTTGAGCTCATAAACGACCGCAGTGGGAAACAAGAACATTTCAGCAATGATCTCCATATAAAGCTTGACCATGGTCAAGCTGTCATAGGGTTCAAAAATGTTGTTAACCGTATTGATAAAAAAGCTCAGCTGGTAATTAAGCTTGGCTTCAGTATCTTTCAAATGGGGCAGAGAACTAAAACAATTATTGATATCCAATAAATAAGCAATTTGGTTGGTCAATATTTCTAATTCAGTGGTGTTCTCGATCTCGGGACCGGAATAGACATAAAATCCTTTCGTTTTCCCGTCATTGGTCTGAAAGCACACCCGATGCTGATAAGGTTCGAGTACCGGGTGAATACTGCCGGGGAAGGAAGCCTTATCTAATTCTTCCAGCCGAGGACGGCACCCCGGTAAAATTAAGGTGGCTGGCAATTGACCGGTTACCTCCACTACCACCAGGTCATCATCTTTAATGGTCAGCAAAAGAGCGTTTTCTGCTGATATTATGCTGGCTAACTTGTGCCTGATTTGCGAATACAAAAGGTTAGATGTAATAATCTGTGCAGCCTGGTATATCTGGTTCATAAAAAATACCCCCTGCTACCGTAACTGGGATCTTACTGGAGAATAACCAGCTTTCTCTGTTTGTGATCGTAATAGATGGTGATTGATTTAAAACTCCTGTCCAGGCGCAGGTGTTCGTTTTTTATTCTAAAACTCATACCTGGTCCCACTTCATCTGAGACTTCAATCATTCCATCACCACGGGTTGATCTCAGCGTTTGAACCCAGGTTTTTATCTGGTAATTCAGATTTTCCTGCTCCTCGGTCAAAGACATATATTGATCAAGCAGTTTTCGCATCTCATGTACACTTCCTGTTTCATTTTGAGCATTAAGCAGGCGCAGCTTTACAGATAAATCCCGAAGTATACTGTCAAGCTCGGTTAAACGTTCATTAGCGTCCTGAATTTTACAGTAAAAGGCATAGCGATCGATACCCTTGACCTCCAAAGAAAGGTTTTTGCTGTTGCGGATGGTGTTGGCTTGAATCTTTGAGCGGGCTTGAATGGTGTTATCGCCTATTATTCGTCCCTTTATGCCCTGGACCAGAACTGCATCTTGAGCGGTTAAAGAGGAACGCAGGATATATTCATTTACGACAATATTGGCACCAGCTTTGACGGTTGCCTCCTGAATAAATCGGGCTTCGACGTTATGGGCTGCTTTTATCAGACTTTTACCCTGCCCAATTATACCGCCATGCACAATAACCGAGCCGCCGTTTGATACTACCTGAGCTCCTACTATTCCACCTTTAATCTCAATATCATCATCAGCAATTACCTTAAAACCTTCGCGAACGAATCCCTTAACCACTACTTTGCCGGGATGCTTGACGTTGCCAAAAGAGAAATCCACATCACCGTTTATCAGTAAAAGGTCACTGACACCAATCTTACCCTGCTGCCAGGTTAAAGCACCATCAATTTCAGCAATAAGTTCATTGCCGTTAATCCTGGCCCCCCGACAAAAGGCAAAGTTAATGTTTTTTCCCGGCATCGCCTTAATTGGTTCCCCCATAATATTAATTCCCGGGGTACCTGGTGTTGCCGGTTCACGTACTGCCAGTACCTGTCCCTGTTTGATGGTGATAACCTGACCCAGTTCATAATAATTAACCCGGTCATTATCGGTCAGCTGCGGCTTGATTTCGGGAGGATGAAAATGGTAGGTGACAGTCCCATCTTTACCTGTTTCGGACGGCGTCCCAGCTGCTATCTGTATGTTGGTAAGCTTTCGATGTTGGCTGCAAACTTGTCCAATCAATTCCAGATTGACACCATGTTTAATCCCTAATTCACTCAGGCGGGAAAAGACATCTTCCGGGGTAACGGTTTGGTTTGCCGACAGATAAGCCCGCATCCGATCCGGGGAAATTTTTATGGTAAATCTATCGTAATCCCCCAACATGTACCACCACCCTCTAAAACTAAACTATGGCATAGATTCATCACAAAATCTACCTTATTATAGGTTTGATACGTATCAGAGGACGAATCGAAGCTAAATAGACTTAACCCACGAAATCAGGAATAAAAAATTTCAAATATGAATTCAAATCTGTTATGTTGATAACATCTTGTATGGTTGGGTTGGTTATTGATTGGCAAGACCAAGGAAATTGTTATTAAAACATGGAATTGTGTTTAAAGGCAAGTGTTATTGGATGGAGGTTTAAGTGAGTATTATTCGCAAAATTGTTAACAGTGTGTTTGGCGTAAAACCTACTGATAGAGAAATTATAACTGCTGTCAACGTTATTAACCTCCAAAGCATCTTTAACCTGTCGCTGGTGATGGTTTTTGCTCATGCGATGCTGATATTGGCTTTTTTCTGGCACTATACC
>JBLNAA010000025.1:0-3029 GCA_050259135.1 Methylocystaceae bacterium
AGAACTGTACGGTCTCCAATGCCGGGATACCACCGGCTTCCTGATAGTGAGGATGAGCCAGACGGGTAAACGGCTGTTCATAGATATGATCCAATTGCCGGCTGGTTAACGGCATCGCGGGCGGGTTCAGCATAACCCATTGATTGGCATGGCCTTGAGCTAAAACGTGGCCCTGATAGGGATTATTTTCTTTGAGCAGGATAACCATGGTCCGATTAAAAGCATCATGGCTGCGGCTGACCTCCTCCAGCGATGGCAGTCGTACCACCTCGGCACCTGGTTCCTGACGGGTTACCCAGGCGGTGTTTCGAATTTCGGTTATATCTGCGATAGCCTCACCCTGCCGGAGGCGCTGAAGCACCTCAAGTAGCTGGTATTCGCCCATACCGTAGATTAGTAAGTCAGCACGGCTGTCTAATAAAATAGACCGGCGCACCTTATTATCCCAGTAATCGTAATGAGCAGCCCGGCGCAGGCTGGCCTCAATGCCGCCGATGATAACCGGTATCCCCGGGTAAATTTCCCGGAGACGGTTGGTATAGACGATGGTGGGCCGGTCCGGTCGGAAGCCGATCTGGCCGCCCGGGCTGAAATCGTCTTCCCGCCGCCGTTTTTTATCAGCCGTATAATGGGAAACCATACTGTCAACATTGCCGCCGCTTACCCCAAAAGCGAGACGGGGTGCACCCAGGCTGGAGAAGTCATCTGTGCGGCGCCAGTCAGGCTGAGTGATTAAGCCCACGGTAAAGCCATGAGCTTCTAAAAAGCGACCCAATAAAGCAGCGGCAAAAGCCGGGTGATCAACGTAGGCATCAGCGCTGACCAGAATAAAATCCAGCTGATTGATATTTCGCTCCTGCATCTCCTGTTTGGTGGTAACGAGGAATGGCATGGGTGTTGATTCCTTCCTGAGCAATTACCTGTAATGAGATTACCACAATCGGGGTCGGCTCACCAAACGCAGGGTTATTTAGTACTGCTTTCTGACAAAACTGCTTCCGGGTGCAGAAGGTTGCCCGCCTTGTTTGAGAATAAAGAGCTTCATATTATATAAAATAAAAGGCTGTCGGTTAGATACCGACAGCCTGAACCGGTGCTGGTTGTTTTACTCGATCTTATTGGTGCGGCGCCAGATGTTCATCTTCTCTGCGCTCTTAATCAACTCATCACGGAATTGGGGATGAGCAACACTGATAACCAGTTCAGCACGTTCCCAGGTGGGGCGGGTCTTTAGCCGGACGGCGCCGAATTCAGTGACGAGATAGTCCACCATTTGACGGGGAATAGTTACGATAGTTGCCGGGTCAAAGGTAGGTACAATACGGGAAACCAGCTCGCCCTGGCTGTTAGTTATGGCTGAAGTCAGGCAGATAAAACTCTTGCCGTCTTTTGACCACTGTGAACCAACCACAAAGTCCCACATTCCACCGTTGCCTGATATTTGTTTAGTGCCAAAGCTTTCTGCATTAATCTGGGAATAAAGGTCTACCTGTACGGCGTTGTTGATGGAAACAAACTTGTCCAGGCGGCTGATCACCCTTGGGTCGTTGGTATAATCCACCGGATAGGAAGCCAGGGCGGGGTTATTATGCATGAATTCATACATCCGATGGCTGCCGATAGCAAAGGTGTAGGCAGTCCGATAGCGGTCAAGTTGTTTGGCCATATTATTCATTCGCCCGGACTCCATCATATCAACGTAGGCGTCGACGAACATCTCGGTATGCCCGCCCAGGTTTTTCAGATCAGAGCTGGCGATGGCTTTCCCGACGGCATTGGGCATACCGCCAATTCCCAGCTGGATACAGGAACCATCATGAACAAAATCCATAATGTGACCGGCTATCTTCCAATCGTTTTCTGATGGCTCGGCACCGGGAAGATTTGGCAGTTCCTGACTGGCAGGAGCCTCGACAATAAAATTTACCTTAGATATGTGAACAGTCTCCTCGGCTCCTCCCAAACACACCGGCATATTAGGATTAACTTCGACGATAACATAATCAGCCATTTCCATTTTAGCAGCGGTTTCCGAATTCTGCGGGCCGAGATTAAAATATCCATGCTCATCCATCGGACAGACCTGGGAGATGCAAACCGACCGGTGATGGGCGATTTCATCCCGATAATACTCCGGCGCCATGTGGTAGAGCACCGGTGAATAATAACATAAACCATAGGACTGTAAAACGCGGGCTACTTTACTGAACTGCCAGTCATGATAAGTAATATGGGGAGCACATTTGGCGACCTCGGGAACCGGGGGGATAGTGACTGCACAAAAGACCTGTACATCTTCAAGTTCATCCTTGCGGGCTGCCAGGGCGGCGTCGCAGAGCACCGGTTTGCCATTAAAATAGCCATAGTCAACTATGCACCGTGCCTGTACGCACTTAACCGCTTCAGCAGCAGACACCAATTTACGCTGGTATTCTTCTTGGTACCCCATCAACAAACTCCTCCTCCTTAAAATACGTTCCCCCAAAATTTTCTCTCTATAATTTCCTTACATATTCTTACTTTAACTTCCAAAGTCCTGCTGGAATGACAAAAAAATACACAATACCATGTAAAAGGAATTTTAAAGAACAGAAAGGTCGATAAGTAATAAAAAGTTTAAAGCCAACGGTGAGCCGTTGGCTTTGTTGATGAGCAGTCTTCTTCTAAACAAGCGCGGAAAATATCATATTATACTGGCTCATAACCAGCATTTTGAATACTTTCCCGTATGCGATCCAGATTAATTTTACTAGTTTCATAAACTACTTTGGCTTCCTGGCGGGCCAGGTCGACCTCAACCGAGCTTATGCCAGGTAAACTTTTAACAGCCGATTCCACGGCCATTTTACAGTGGCCTCAAGTCATTCCTATAACTTTAATAACTTTAGTTTCCATTATTTCATCCTCCACACCGTAGTTGTATATATTTTAGCCTGTCCCAATCCCTTTTATAAAAATCCCCCTTAACCAAGGGGGTGATTGCTTAATTAAATCATAGGCTGAGCGTAGTTGATGGTATAGAGATAATT
>JBLNAA010000026.1:0-6096 GCA_050259135.1 Methylocystaceae bacterium
CGAGTGAGTATCTTGTCTTCCATTTTCTTGATGGCATCTAAAGAAAAAAGGTTAATTCCATGTTCTTCTGCCAGGAGTGTGGCTAAAGAAACATATGGTTCAACAAAACTGACTATGGCCATAACTTGTTTTCCCCGGTTCTGTAACCGCTTTATATGCTCGTTTAATACCTCGAATCTAAAGTCGTCAAGGGTAATCATCAGATCAACATCGGTAAACTTGTTATGGTCAATATTTTTTCGTCTGTTAAAGACAACGGTGAAAAATCCCAATTTGCTCGCTGCCTTTACCGCCTCGCGGCTTGATCCGAAAACACGTGTCCCGAGGAACACTATTGCAGGAACCACATCGGCATTGGGGGATCGATGTTTAAGTAAGGTTGCTTTGGATTTCTTTATAACCACTTCTAATCAGCACCTCCAAAAGCTTACCTCAAAGTTATGGTAATAAGCGCCTCTGTTTCCAAATTATTCAATGCCGAGCTATTTTGCGAATTCTGTCTGCCAAATTTTCAGGTGCTTACCCCCGGGTTCAATGTATGATGTTCCAGTTGCAGTACGGTTGCAGCAAAACCAGAGAATCAAAAAACCTTCCATCGCTGGAAGGTCCAATTTCAGTGGCGTCCCCAGAGGGATTCGAACCCCCGACCCTCTGCTTAGAAGGCAGATGCTCTATCCTACTGAGCTATAGGGACATTTAATTCAATAAGCGCTTATGCGCTAAGCGCCAAAATGCGGGCGCTTAGCGCCTACCTTGCGCATTTTGTGCGCATCGCGCCGCGAGCGTTTTATCAAACGCATCAAGAATCCCCGACCAAGAGTGGAATTCTTCATGCGTTTGATAAAATGGAGCGGGTGATGGGAATCGGACCCACGCAACCAGCTTGGAAGGCTGGGGCTCTACCATTGAGCTACACCCGCATGTAAAAATCAATCTATTCGCTTTTTGAGGCGCACTATTCATTATACCCGAGAAACCGCCGCTGTCAAGTGCAAGCCCATCGTTATTGGGAGAAACCAGATACTTCCATTCGATGATAGTTTCTCTGGTCATCATTTTGATATTAACAGTCGGGATATTGCTCATATGGTATCTTTATTATTTCCATTAAGTATTGAAAGCAGTAAATTATCATTTTAAATCTGAAACCAAGAAAGCTCTGCGCCTTTTACAGATGCAGAGCCTCTTTTACTATACAGGTTTTAACTCAACTGCTCGTTTAGCCTAAATTTTTATTTTTGAGATACTGCTCCAGCCGATCAAGCACTACGGGGAAGTTTTTGCGGCCAAAGCCGATACGACAATGCGGGCCGGGATAGTCAAACAGGTAACCGGGTGCTAACAGGACTCCTGCCTTTTCCACTAATTCAGAGCAAAAGCTTTCACTGTCCACCTGATTAGCCAGGGCGGGGAAGGCAACTGGCCCAGCCTGCGGAGAATACCAGGAAAATAATGATTCATAGCGGGCCAAGAAGCTGTCCAGGAGCTTCAAATTTTCCTGAATAATATGGCGGCTGTGTCCCAGTATCCGTTCTCGGTTCCTTATGGCAAGCGCAGCTAAAAACTCAGAAGGGCCGCTGCTGCAGATGGTAGTATAGTCTTTGTAATATTTCATATTGCTCAGGGCCTTCTGGTCATGGGAAGCCACCCAGCCGATACGCAAACCGGGCAGGCCAAATGATTTGGACATAACACCCAAAGATACTGCCTTCCCATAGAGGTCACAGGCGGCGGGAAGCCGTTCCTCCCGGTGATACTCCAAATAACGGTATACCTCATCCGAGAACAGATAAAGGTCATGTTCCCGTGCCAGATTGATAATATAGTCCAGCTCTGCCCGCGACATGATATAACCAGTTGGATTATGCGGATTATTAATAACAATGGCTCTGGTTTGCGGCTTAATTAATTCTT
This sequence comes from Methylocystaceae bacterium, assembly GCA_050259135.1. Classification (GTDB taxonomy): domain Bacteria; phylum Bacillota; class Syntrophomonadia; order Syntrophomonadales; family JBLNAA01; genus JBLNAA01. Next base: position 1,915 of record JBLNAA010000026.1, read on the forward strand.
TTAGCTTTTGAACATCCACACCCCAGCCGATTTCGCTCGCCTGCATCGGCCAGCAGCTGACTTCACAGCCGGCAGCCCGTGCCACCTCATAAAGCGACTGATAGCCAGGAGTCTGCACAATAATGTGATCTCCGGGGCCGAACATGGAATTGATAAAAATAAATATACCTTCCTCCGCTCCAGCAGTAACGATGATTTGATTAATGCCCAGGGTATCATATAAGCCATTTATCTCTCGGCGCAGAGGGACACCACCGGGTGCTTCGGTATAACCCAGATGCAGATGATGAAACTCATTTTCGCTTCCCGGTTCCAGGGCTAATAAATCCTTAATCGACCAGGATTCGCTATCCGAACAGCATAAAAGGTAGGGAGCAGTAAATTCATGGTGGGCAAAATAGCGTTCCAGCTTAAACTCTTCCAAACGCGGCATTCACAATCAACCCCATTCCCAATGCTTCTTATTCAATTTTATCCGATTGCTTATTGCCAAACAATTTAAGCAAGAAAGCATTAAGCCCCTGATCTTGAGATCAGGAGCTTAGTGCGGTTAAGTAAGTGGCCGAATGTGGTCTATGGGGATTCCTATCCAGCAGCCGCAAAATGGGTCAAAACAGACGAACCCGTTAGGTCGCCAGCAGCAGAAAAACCGGGGGCGGAAGCAGCACATAGGAGCCACCTCCCTTCCTGGGCTATGTTGTACAGTATTCCATTAGCTCCTGGAAAGTTATTTATAGACCAAAAACCCCCTTTGCCAGGCAAAAGGGGCTTTTGGAGATAAGCGAATAATAACAGTTTTACTCGGTGGGGCAGACATTAAAACACAGTAAAATTATTTCTTTTTAGCGGGTTTTGCTTTGATAGCGGCTGGAGTTACGGTGGCAACGGTCTTTTTCGGTGCTTCTTCCACCTTTTTGGTTGTCGGGGTAACCTTAGCTACATCCTTGGTTGCTGCTACCTGAGCAGTCGACTTCTTAACTTTTGCTATCCTAAACACCTCCTAAAATGGCCCCACCATTTCGTATGGTTATTCGGCACCGGAGGTCAATTTCCTTTTTCTGGAAATAGGAATTTCATAACCATTTTCCCCAATATTCCGGCATTTCTTCACAATATCCGTGGTTAGGTGAGCTTATTACTGCGTTTCCATACCCCCTGCTCCCTGGCAGCTTCGATTAAATCATCACGAAAACGGGGATGGGCCAGACTGATTACTGCTTCTGCCCGATCCCAGACCGATAAGCCTTTAAGGTTCACCTTACCGTACTCAGTCACCAGCCAATTGACCAGCACCCGCGGCACCGTAACGATACCGCCATTAGTCAGGGTAGGCAGTACCCGTGAATGAACCTGCCCCTGACGGTCGGTGTAAGTAGATGTAAATGCCAAAAAGGACTTTCCTCCCCGGGATTCAAAAGCGCCTACTGTAAAGTCTACCTGGCCGCCGGTGCCTGATATCTGCCTGGTTCCCTTGGACTCAGAACAAACCTGACCATACAAATCGACTTCCAGAATATTATTGATGGCCACCATATCATCATTGAGCCGGATACGACAGGGATCATTAGTGTATTTGACCGGACAGGCAGCGATACCGGGATTGTCATCCAGAAAGTCATAGGTGTCACGGGTGCCCATGGCAAATGAAAATACTGTTTTATAACGATCCACTGTCTTTCGGGCGTTAGTTACCCGACCGGCACGATGCATGGCGACAAAGGCATCACAAAACATTTCGGTATGAATACCCAGATCTTTTAAATCGGAATCAGCTACCATCATGCCGATCGCATTGGGAAGTACGCCAATACCTAATTGAATACAGCAGCCATCGTGCAGTTCCTCTACTATTAATTCCGCTATTTTGGCCTGTTCCGGGCTTGGTGCCGGCTGGGGGGCAGCGGCATGAATGGGAATGTTTGAGCTTTCAATTATATAATCAATTTCACTTACATGAATCGCTTCTTCGTAACCTCCCAGACAGCGCGGCATAGTGTTATTGACCTCGACAATTGCCACTCGGGCATTTAATGCGCTGGTACGGTTATGCGAAGCCGAAAGGCCGAAATTGAAATAGCCATGCTTATCCATGGGGGTAACCTGAGAGCACCAGACATCGGCTCCAGTCTTCTCCCTATAGGCGGGGTCTGAAAGAAGATGGTTTACTTCATGGTAATTAAAAGGCCAGTGCAGGTGAGCATAGTTATCTGCTATGCGGCGGTCTACCCCGGTCAGGTACCAGGAGCCAAAGACAAAAGTCTTTTGTTCGGGGTCTTTGACTACCACCTGAGGAGTAGGTTCCAGGGTTGCCATCACCCTTACCCGTACATTACTGAGTCCCTCTTCGCCGGCGCGCTCCCCCAGAGCTGCATCAAAATCCCGCGGACGGGTCACCATCATGCCATATTCAATAATATCGTCCGAACGCACCAGATTGGCAGCCTCACGCGCACTGATCAGCTTCTGCTGATATTCTTCTTTATAGGTATTCATATATCTCCTCCCTCTCCCTACCATTTATTCTAATATGTTCCGGTTAATTAGCCTATACCAACCTGAAGGCTGATCATCGCACTCCTTCGGTAAAGGCAAAACTTAGTTAGGATTTCCCCAAGTAAATCAGGCCAAACCGCTTGGATTTAAGATAAGTATCCTATTGCATAGCTGTGATTTTACTGTCCTGGAAAAAGAAATACCTTTACGCTGTCCGAGGCATTTCTTAAAATTATGGATAGGAATTTGATGAGGAGGTATATTTTGTTGAAATATCGCCCGTTGTTATGGTTATTAATTTTAGTTTTATCTATAAATTTGCTGGGATGTAGTAAAAAAACCTCAGATAGTCCATCGCCATCGTCTGTAGCCGTAGAGACTACTAATAACCAGGAAAACGGCATAAGGACAATAACTAATAGTACAGAATTAGTAAGTTCCTACCGGGATTGGACTGTGCGGTTGGATGACATTGCCAGTAAGACCAAAGCTGCCTATACTCCGTGGTCAAAGGGAGAAATAACAGTAGAAAAATATCTTGAACAAACCAAAAAGTTATATGAGGAGATGAAACAGCTTAATATAGAAACTGATCTAAAAACTGATGTAAAGCTGAAAAAGGACGATACGAATGAGACTGAAAAAGCTGGTAAAATCATTGCCGCTTATCAGTTAGTCAGCAAGGATTTAAATGACTTTCTGGTGACTAGTAATACACGAGGCGATGATGAAATTAAAGCTAAGTATCAGGAATTAATACTTAATAACTACACAGCACACCTCAAAGCATTAAATGATTTACTTAAAAACTGAAGAAATAATACCCGGCATCGTTTTGCCGGGTATTATTTCTTAATCAGCCTGTGCAGGCGCCGGCCGTATTTGCTTGCCGGCCTTGTCAATATAGTACCATTTGCCGTCCCGGCTTTTAACAATAGCCTGATTGCCCCCCGCATAAACAAAGGGGGTTCCCTTCATATATACCGGTTTCATTATAAAAACATCCTGGCGATTGATATATCCCCACTGATCAGCCGCTAACCTTACTCCGGCCACTCCGCTGGTAAACGGCTGCGCCTCGGGATATTTAGGCATGATAACATAGTTTCCAGCGGTATCAATGTAACCCCAGCGGCCATTTAACATAACCGGGCACAATCCTTCACTGAATGCCCCCACTTTATCGAACTGAGGCGGTATTACCACATTGCTGAAGCGGTCGATAAATCCCCACTTGCCGCGATCATTATTAAAACGGTTTAAATCGGAATCATTAGGCAGTACCCGTATAGTGAAACTAAGCCCCTTCAGCATACCGGGGAGGATCTCGCCTCCCGGCTGATGCCAGACAATATCCAAACTTGCCTGATAATCACCTGGTTTATTATACGTGGGAATATCAGCAAACAGCTTAATATTTATCGTTTCGCCTGCCTTAATAATTGTCGTACCGGTTGAATCCTGTCTGAACTCCGCCTTTAACGGGCCTTTGACGGTTATGGTCAGTTTGGCTTCCTGGTCACGCGACATATTACTGATTATCCGACTCTTAAGCTCTACCCTCTGACCGGGATGCAGTTCCAATACATAATTATTGTCGGGGACCTCAGGCGGTCGGTATTTGAGGAAAAGGTTATTATCTACCTTGTAGCTGGTAACCGGTTTATTGGCATCCTCCCATTTCGCCTT
>JBLNAA010000027.1:0-14355 GCA_050259135.1 Methylocystaceae bacterium
TTTTTGCCGAGCCACTTTGGAATCTAAGTATTCCGGCTATTCTTAAAGCTTATATCGATTATATCTGTGTTGCCGGCATAACCTTTCAATATACTGAAAAAGGACCGATCGGTGTTTGCAGCGGGAAGAAAGCGGTGAATATAACAACCCGTGGAGGAGAATACTCGGAAGGTCCCGGGGCCGCTTTTGAAATGGGGGATAGATATCTTAAAACAATATTGGGCTTTCTGGGTATAACCGACTATACTACGATAGCTGCTAATAAACTTGACATTGCGGGCCAGGATATTGATGCAATTTTAGCACGCACCATTAAGCAGGCCGAAGATCTTGCTAAAAACTTCTAAGACTCCGCTATATACCAAATGCCATTCTTAAAAATAAGGAGATGTTAATAATGGAAAATGCACAGATTGCTGGGAAAGAACCGATTGCCGTAAATGTTGAGGGTGGAAAAACTTATTACTGGTGTTCATGTGGTAAAAGCACCAACCAGCCGTTTTGCAATGGTGCACACAAAGATACTTCCTTTACCCCGTTAGCATATAAAGCGGAAAAAGATGAAAAAGTTTATCTATGTACATGTAAACAGACTAAAAATCCCCCTTTCTGTGATGGAACCCACAAAAGTCTATAAAAAGTATAAAGCCTGCGAATTTTAATATTCCTCGGTACTGATACAAAAAGGGGGTTACCTTCTGCAACCGATCAGAAGTGTAACCCCCACTTATTATTTGCTAATGGGGAATGGCTAAAACCATCGAATCATACTATAGATTACCAGCCTCTGCTGCTACCTCCGCCGCCGCTGCTGCCTCCGCCGCCGCTGTTGCCGCCGCCCCCGCCAAAGCCGCCTCCGCCGCCACGGGTAAAGAAGAACAGTATGGTAAGAATCAGTTCTATGCCGCCGATTTTATAAAGTATAAAAACGATTAAGAGCAGAACCAAAGATCCTATCCAACCCAGACTAGTGGGCATACGATGCTGATTAGGGCTGCCCTGTACTGGCGTTGGCTGATAACCCGACGCTGACAATGGTTCCAGCGAAACATTATATTCGGCAGCGATTTCTTTGACTATGCCATTGTAGGTATTAATAACACCTTGATTGTAATCACCTTGCTTAAGATATGGTATCAAATATTCATCTTGAATACGCCCCGTTTTACCATCAGGCAGGATTCCTTCCAGCCCATAACCTACCTCAACGCGAGTTTTACGGTCCTCGGTTGCTATTAGCAGCAGTACACCGTTATTCTTTTCGCGGTTTCCTATGCCCCACTTACGGAAAAGCTGATTGGAATATTCCTCAATTGGTTGTCCCTGCAGGCTCGGCACTGTCACCACCACCACCTGGGCACCGGTTTTCTCCGCTATATTCTCGCTGGCGGTTATAATGTTTTGAACAACAGATGGTTCTAAAACCCCAGCTTCATCCAAACAATAAAAGCCTGCCGGGGGTGCTGGATAATTCACTGCCCATGTTTTCGGGGTAATAAAGGTGATTAATGATGCTGCCAGTATTAGAAAAAATAAAAATCTCTTAAGGTTATTGGGCATCATAAGCCCCCCTTAAAACTTAACTTTGGGATTCTGGGCAGCACCCTCTTCAGCTTTAAAGTATTCAAGCGGTGTAAAGCCACACATGGAAGCCAATAAGCTGCGCGGGAAGGTCCTAATTTTCACATTGTAAACCTGAACCGCATCGTTATAATCTTTTCGGGCTACCGCAAGCCGGTTTTCCGTTCCCGCTAACTCATCCTGCAGCTGACGAAAGTTAGCATCTGATTTCAAGGTCGGATAGTTCTCAACCACTACCAATAAACGAGATAAGGCGGAGTCTAACTGGGCGTTGGCAGCGGCTTTTTCTTGCACCGTACCCGCATTCATTAGCTTGCTTCTAGCTTCGGCAATATTGGCATAAATCTGTTTTTCCTGGGCAGCATAGCCTTTAACTGTTTCCACCAGGTTCGGTATCAGGTCAGCTCTTCTCTGCAGTTGATTCTCCACCTGGCTCCACTTGCCATTGACATTTTCTCTCATGCTGACCAGGCCATTATACATACCTATAGTCATGATAACCACTAAAACAAGCGCTCCGATTACAAGATAGCTTTTTTTCACTGATTAACCCTCCATTTGTTAAGTAATAGAATTAAAATATGACGCTAAATGACTTGAACTGTTAGCCCCCCTTTAGAATAAATATCCTTTCTAATTCTCATCTTACCGATGAATAACGATTAGCCCAATCCATGATACGATCGCGATAGAAAATGCCGATAATGCACAAAACTGCAGCAACAGATAATGCGATTACAACTTCCATAGTATGCTTAGTTTGAATATTGGCCCCAATATAGGAAGCCATAAAGTTGCTAGGGATACGGGCAATGGTAGACCCGATTAAAAATCGAAGAGGATTCAAAGGTGTAAGCCCTGCCATGTAGGTCAAAACATCTTTGGGAATCCCAGGTATTAAAAAGATAATGAAAATAACTATTTCTACCTTGGAGTTCGTTAGTAAAAACTCAAATTTCTTATAGCTCTTTAAGGGCACGAGAAGTTTAATGGCAGGATACCCAATCAACCTGGCGATAAAAAAGGCAATTATGCTGCCAAGTAGAATCCCCAAGACAGAATATAGCGTACCGAGGAAAGTACCAAATACATACCCTCCTGCTAGTTGAATGAATTCTCCTGGTATCGCTGCAATAACTACTTGCAAAATCTGGAGCGCAATAAATATCAGAATATCCAAATGTCCATGGGCACCCAGATACTGTTTGAAAATTTGGGGATCGGCAACTAAATCGTGAATCTTTGGTCCCTGAGTAATGGTAAGATAGACCATTACAATAGCCAATATCACCAAGCCTACTGCATAGATAATACCTATTTGTTTTTCGCGTTTCACAACACTAACATCCTTAATTAAAAGTTAGGCCCTATTTTAGCCAATGAACGGTTCTACATGAATGACCACCGTGGAGTGCGGGAAGGCGGTCAGGATCTTTTCCTCGATCCGATCACATATCTCATGAACTTCTTGAACGCTCATCTCGGGTCGGGTTACCAGGTGAAAGTCGATATGGATTTCTTTTCCTGCTGATCGTGTACGCAAATCATGATAACTTACATACTCATGTTCATGGTCCTTAAGAATGGAAACGATGATGGCCATTTCTTTTTCAGATAATCCCACATCGATAAGGGGCATAAATGCTTTACGGGTCAAGTCATAGGCTGCCTTAATAATTAATAAAGCTACTAATATCGCTGATATTGGGTCAATAAGTGACCAACCCGTTAATTTAATCAAAGCCAAACCGATTAAAACACCTAGCGAAGTATAAACGTCCGTCCTCAGGTGCATGGCATCAGCTTCAAGAGCAATAGATCCAGTTTTTTGGGCGGTTTTTAATAGGTAGGCTGAAACAAAAACATTAATACCAGCAGAGGCACCCATAACCGCTATTCCCCAGCCGATAATTTCGACACTTCCCCCAACTTGAATCTTGTGGATTGCTTCTTTAATAATCATTGCTGCTGCCACAAATATTAAAATCGCTTCGATGGTTCCTGAGACATTTTCAATTTTGCCGTGGCCAAAATTATGCTCTTCATCAGCTGGCCTTGATGCTTTCTTCACCGCAAACAGGGCGATGAATGAAGCCAGTAAATCATTGGCAGAATGAATTGCTTCTGAAATAACACTTACTGAACCTATCATCAATCCAACGACCAACTTTGCTATTACCAGGACAGAGTTACTCAACACTGATATCAAAGCGGCTTTTACCGTTGTTTCCACATGGTTACCTCCATTTTCCAGAAGTGAACGCAGGCTAACCTACAATGCCAAATTCACCAATTAGAAATGAAGATTGATACAACCTGGGTGTCATGAAAACTACCTTTGGTTTTTTGTCGACTACTCTATTTAATCTTGAAGGTTTGAGAACGGGCATATCATCAGTTAGAGCGCTATTGCAAGCCAGTCTTAACTTAAATTGCCTAATCTTAGATTGCCGTACTACTGCAGTTAAATGATGATGTTCCTGTCCACTAGATTCTCCGATAACCCCAAGGTGCGAACACAGTATCACTAAGATAATAATTGATAAAGTTAATTTACCTTTTAATTTATTTAATCGAAGCATAATAAAACCCCAAGTCTGCATTTTCAAAATCTTGCTAATCATTTTTATCTTACCAGTCGGGTGGAGTTCCCGACTACTATAACTAACCCCGTTATGTACGATAGCGCCTGCAACCAGCTCGATTAAGCCCAATGAAGCCAGTACTACCGCTACCAAATTAATTATGGCCCTATTGTTGGATAACTTTAAATGTGTTCAAAATACACCATGCCCAAAGGAATAAGGTCCGAACAAAAGATTGAGGTAGTTAAAAAAGAATTAAGAGCAGACTTACTATGGTTAGTACTACATTCATTTACCATGACCAAGATCCTTCCTGTTTCATATTGCCACTAATAAAAAAGACTTTCGCCCTTTGCGGGCAAAAGTCTCACTTAGCCTAAATCTAGACTGATAGAGCCAGGCTATTGCCATGATGTTGACTCTACCTAAGAAAAGTTACTCCCTTTTGCTGTAATGATTTTAACAGGAAGCGAACCAGGGAGCAAGTGGCAAAATAAAAATTTGGCGGGAGCGTGTGCGAATCGAACACACCAACGACGGGATCGCCGCCGCACGACTGGATTTGAAGTCCAGGCGGCCCACCAGGACCGATCCGCCCCCATTTATAGCTCGGAGATATATTATAACACATGGCTGTTTTCACCGTAAAGGCGGGTAGAACTTACCAAATTAAAAACCCCGAAGCTATAAGCTTCGGGGTATTGGGGAGAGGAGAATGAGGAAGCTAGTTCCTCATCACCCATTATGCCCCGCTTTGGCCTTTCATAATCATGTATTCCAAAAAAGCAAATAAAAAAATGGGCGGCTAAGAAACTGCCGCCCATTTAAAGTCAATTATTTTACTGTTTGACCACAATTCCCTCGACTTCAAATCCGGCTTTTTTCAAGTCTTCTACGATCGGCTGGTAGTCTAAAGAATTAAAGCGCAGCACCAGTTCCACTTTGCCATCTTGGTCTGGTCCTAGTGATACGATGTTTTCAATATTTACTCCATGTTTATAAACAACTTCCGAAACTATTTTAAGTAACCCCGGGCGGTCCTGCATCAAGAGATTTATACGGGTTCCCTGGCGATTGACTCCCAGTATCTCCAGGAAGGAATCAAATATGTCAGTCTCCGTAATGACGCCTACCAGTTTACCATCATCATCAACCACCGGCATGCCGCCAATTTTGTTTTCACGCAGCATTTTGGCAGCGATTTCGATATAAGCATTCTGATTGACTGTGATTAGTTTCGTCTTACCCAGGATATCTTTGATTTTAGTCTTGGCCAGCAGGTAGTTCAGTTCATAAATTGATAGAGTAGTTGCGGATGATGGTGCGGCCTGATTAAGATCACTCATAGTTATGATGCCTATCAATTTGTTCTTGTCGACTACGGGCAACCGACGAATGCTTTTGTCCTTCATCAACTTGAAGGCCTCTGCCACATTGGTTTCAGGGGTTACGGTAACCGGATTGGCACTCATCCTATCTTTTACCTTCATTCACGTCGCCTCCTTGTTGTCGCTTTCCTGGCTCTAGTTATGAAATGTCTATAATCAGGGTATTACCCGGACTACTCAGTTATTCCCCACCTAAATAGGCCTTTTTAACCTGCGGGCTTCTGGCCAGCTCGGAAGCGGAACCCGAGAGCACAATCTGCCCAGTTTCCAAAACGTAGGCTTTATCAGCAATCGAAAGTGCCATATTGGCATTTTGTTCAACTAATAAAACGGTGGTTCCACGCTCATTAATATCTTTGATTATCGAAAATATCTCTTTCACCAGCAGCGGTGCCAGCCCCATTGACGGCTCATCAAGCAGCAGCAGCTGCGGCCTGGACATCAGAGCACGGCCAATGGCCAGCATCTGCTGTTCACCCCCGGACAGGGTTCCCGCCAGCTGTTTCTTCCGCTCCAATAAACGAGGGAACCGCTCGAATACTACCCCTAAATCTTTGCTGATCTCCTGCTTATCACGGCGTAAATAGGCTCCCATCTCCAGGTTTTCCATTACGCTCATAGAGGGGAATACCCGGCGGCCTTCCGGCACCTGGGAAATGCCCATACCCACTATCTGCTGGGCCGGGGTACGCGTGATATCCTGCCCTTTGAAGGTGATTTTACCAGTGCGCGGTTTTATAATCCCGGAAGTGGTCTTCAAGGTTGTAGTTTTACCGGCACCGTTAGCCCCAATCAGGGTTACGATGGAACCCTCTTCTACTTCCAGAGAAATCTGTTTTATGGCTTGAATTGCTCCATAATATACTGAAATATCTTCAATTTTAAGCACTGGGGGCCACCTCCTCGCCCAGATAGGCTTCGATTACATGCTGGTTCTGGCGAATCTCCTCGGGAAGCCCTTCGGCGATTATCTCTCCGTAATTTAGCACGTAGATACGCTCACATACATTCATTACTAATGACATATCGTGTTCAATGAGCAGTATAGTTAGATTAAACTCATTGCGGAGTCGTTTAATTAAGGCTGTTAAGTCCTGGGTTTCCAGCGGATTCATTCCGGCTGCCGGTTCATCAAGCACTAACAGGCTGGGACTGGTAGCTAATGCTCTGGCAATCTCCAACCGCCGCTGCTCCCCATAGGGAAGACTGCTGGCAATCTCCTGGGCACGATGACCTAAATCCATCAGCTTTAATAAATTCAACGCCTTTTCCGTAATTTCCTGCTCATGGCGCCAAAAACCGGGAGTTCTTAGAATAGCCGACAGCATATTGTACTCAACATCCTTATGGAAAGCAATCCGTACATTATCCAGAGCCGTCAGCTCACCGAACAAGCGAATGTTTTGAAACGTACGCGCCACGCCGCGTCTGCATATTACATGTGGTTTGCAGCCGGCTATACTTTGGCCATTCAATTTAATAGTACCATTATCTGGTTTATATACCCCGGTCAGCAGGTTAAACACCGTGGTTTTACCCGCCCCATTGGGTCCGATTAAACCAACCAGTTCACCCTGCTTCAGTTCCATGTTGACCGCTACCACTGCGGACAATCCGCCAAACGATTTGCTTAGTTCATTAATTTCCAGCAGCGCCACGGTCATCACCCCTTTTTCGCTTCAACATCACAGCCGATAGTTCTTTATTACCCATCAGTCCTTGCGGCCGATAAATCATGACTACAATCAAGACCAGCGAGTAAAGTATCATTCTGATTTCCGGGAAACTCTGCAAAGCCGCGGAAATAATGGTCAGGAAAATAGCTGCAATTACCGCACCGCTGGTGGAACCCAGACCCCCCAAAACCACTATGACCAAAATATCAAAAGACTTCAGGAAAGAAAAGATATCCGGCCTTATAACATAGAAATAATGTGCATATAGTCCGCCGGCCAGACCGGCAAAGAAAGCTCCCATGGTAAATGCAATGATTTTATACCGGGTTATATCCACGCCCATCAATTCTGCGGCCACTTCATCTTCACGTACGGATATGCAGGCCCGTCCATAACTGGAGTTGATGAAGTTCTGGATAATTACCACGGTGGCTATAGTGGCAATAAACATTATGGGCCAGGTGGTTAGCGGAGGTATATCTGATACACCGGCTGCCCCCCCGACATAATCAATATTGTTCAATACCACTTTAATAATCTCGCCTAATCCCAGAGTAGCTATGGCCAGATAATCACCCCGCAGACGCAGGGTAGGGATACCAATTAACAATCCCATGAAACCAGCGGCCAGTGAACCCAGTAACAGAGCCAGCCAGAAGGGAAACGGTCCCGCCAGAGTGGTAAAGATAACTGAGACATAAGCTCCCACTGACATAAAGCCCGCATGCCCCAGAGAGAACTGGCCGGTAAAACCATTGATCAGGTTTAAGCTGACCGCCAAAATTATATTAATACAGATCATGAAAAGATTGATTTGATAATAGGTAGTTATCAACCCGCCTGAGATAATAAGCTGCACTATTGTAAATACGGCGGCCATAGCTACTATATTGATAATAGTCAGCTTCCAATTACGTTTGCTGGTTTGCATCGCCGTATCACCTACACTTTCTCTCCGGTATTTTCACCAAAAATACCAGTGGGCTTGATCAAGAGAATTATGATTAAAACCGCAAAGGCCACGGCATCACGGAACATACTGCTGCCGTAACCGCTGACCAGAGCTTCAAGTATACCGAGAACAAAACCGCCTACCATGGCTCCAGGTATAATTCCAATCCCGCCTAATACTGCCGCTATAAAGGCCTTTAAGCCAGGGATGATACCCATCAGCGGGTTAATTGAGTTGTAATATACCCCGATCATAATGCCAGCTGCTGCTGCCAGAGCTGACCCTATAGCAAAGGTAAAAGATATGGTCCGATCAACATTAACACCCATCAGCATGGCTGCTTCCTCGTCCTGAGATACTGCCCGCATGGCCTTGCCGACCCGGGTACGGCTAACCACCCACTGTAGAAGCAGCATGAGCACAACCGTACCAACAAAAATAAAGATCTGGGTATTGCTGATAATCAGCTTATCACCAAAGAGACGGTACGAGGTCTCTTTAATAACATGACTCGGATAGGAGCGCTGCTGCGGGGAAAAGAAAAAGATCATAACATATTCCAGGAACAGTGAAACACCAATGGCGGTAATCAAAGCCGCCACCCGGCTGGAATTGCGAAGCGGGCGGTAAGCCAGGCGTTCAACAACTACCCCCAGAACAGCACAGACAATCATAGCCACAATCAAGGCCACTAACAGGTTGGCATTTAATAAGGTAATAGAAAAAAAACCTACATAGGCACCAACCATCATGATGTCACCATGGGCAAAGTTAATTAATTTTATAATGCCATAAACCATAGTGTACCCCAGAGCTATCAGTGCATAAATAGCGCCCAGGGATAATCCATTGATAAGCTGCTGCAAAAAGTCAAACAATCACTTCCACCTCACTTTACCCGCCGTTGACCGACTTAATGAAAACTATTTGGTTCTTGGCAATGCTAAAAAGGGGGAGGATCGCCCCTCCCCCCTTATCTAATTATCGGCATGATAATAAAACTAGGGCTGGATTTTCGTATTCATAGTCTGCTTACCATCTTTATACTCGATGATAACGCCGGCCTTAACAACATTGTGATTCTCGTCCACTGTCATTTTACCGGTAACACCAGCAAAGTCCTTGGTTTCAGCCAGAGCCTTGGTTACAGACGCAGCGTCATTTTTGCCTGCCCGTTTGGCAGCATCTGCCCACAGATAAACGGCATCATATCCAAGTGCTGCAAAGGAATCCGGTTCCTTGTTATATTTGGCTTTGAAGGAAGAGATGAACTTCACAATTTTCGGATCTGTGTCCTGGGTCGAATAGTGGCTGGTAATAAAGGCGCTGTTCAGAGCACTGGCACCAGCAGCAGAAACTAACTCAGGAGAATCCCAACCATCAGCACCGCCAACCGGGACAGTGATACCCAGTTCCCGAGCTTGCTTAATAGCAGGAGCGGCTTCCTCATAATAGTTCGGGATATAAAGGAACTCGGGGTTCTTACTCTTAATCTTGGTTAAAGTGGCTTTAAAGTCACGGTCCCCTTTAACGCATGCCTCTTCGGTTACAATGGTTCCGCCGAGCTTGGTGAACTCTTCCTTAAAGTTCTTGGCCAAACCCTTGGAATAGTCGTTGGAGTTGTCAACTAATAAGGCAGCGGTCTTTTTACCCAGGTTCTTGGAGGCAAAGTCTGCCATCAAAATGCCCTGGAAAGAATCGCTGAAGCAGGTACGGAAAATGTATTCCCGAACCTTGCCATTGGCTATAGTGACATCATCGGCGGTAGCAGCTGGAGCAATCAGCGGCACTTTGTTCTGGGTAACCACCGGGGCAGTTGCTTTGACGTTACCGGAGGTCAGAGGTCCAATAACCGCCACTACCTTTTTGTCCATCAGTTTGGCGGCAACATTGGTTGCTTCGGCAGCATCAGATTTGGTGTCCACTACTTCAGGGGCAATCTTCTGTCCATTAACTCCACCAGCGGCATTTATCTCATCGATGGCCAACATAATACCATCTTTACAGCTGGTACCATAACTGGCTACACCGCCCGATAATTCGGCGCTAACACCCAGTATGGCCTCTTTGCCCTGGTCTGCAGCTTTGTCCCCGGTCTTGCTGCTGCTACAACCGGCAACAATACTGACCAGAAAGACCAGCAGTACTAACAACGCTACTTTTTGATTTCTCGCCATTCTTCCATACTCCCCTTTCACGAAATCTGGTAATTAAAATACATGTTGGAAGACTCGTTCCCACCATTATGCCACAATGCGTTTAAAAAATACATTGTATTCTGCTACCAAATTAGGAGTTTTAGCCTGGATCGCACCCTGCTACTCACCGCAATTTTCAGGCATTTCCAGCGTGCAACCCCAATTTATCGGCATCAGGTCAAGTGGTCATACCAATGGCGAGGTTTGTTTTTAGATACAGATATTTTCTCGAATCTGTATCAATAACATATTGTCACTTTACAGAGTAGGTTAAAGTTTACCCGCCTGAACCCGGTTGTCACCTAAGCGGCGGGTCAGCTTAAGACGATCAAAATACTCCAAAATCGGCAGGGCATACTTTCGAGAATTACCAAACAAATCCCGGGCCGCAGAAAGCGACAATTCTTTATTCTCGGCAAAATACTCCCTTAGTATGGTCCGCGCCTTATCCAGAGCGGCAGACAAAAAGTACATATCATCAGCCAGTTTAATTAACTGCTCGGTTTCCACCAAATATGCGGTTATTTCATCCCAGCTTTCAGCCGGTACCTTAAGCCCGGCAGCTACCTCTGACCAAAACGGCGGTGATAGTAAATCCTGCTGCAGAATATTCAATGCTTCGGTAACCTGCTTTTGTTCACTTTCACTCAAGGTTGGCGTAAAACCAGGCAGGCTGATGGTACTGCCTTTAACCTGCAGCCTTCCTTCACCCTCTAGCTGTATTAGCAGCTGGTTAAACTGTTTGACTGGAAAATCATTGAAGTAACGGCTGCGCAGTTCTTCCTTGCTGTAACCGCTGCGCAGGTGATACTTGCGGTGATAAGCTTCCAGGCTCTGCAATAAGCTGGACAGCAGCTGCTCCAAGGCAAAGGCTGACAAATAATAAGATTTACCTTCCAGCTTCAGCTCTCGTACTTCATCCCGGGTTACCAGATCAGTTAATACAGGCAGGACTGACGCTTCACTCTGTCCTAATGATTTGGCCAATTCCACGGCGGGAAGCGGGCGCTCGGAGTGGCGGTCTAATTCATGGAGCAGCATTTCGTCAAGACTGCCCTCTTCTTTTATAGCCAGTTCCTTTAATACTTCTTCCTTGAAACGCTTCTGTTTGGGAGGATGAGCATCTATAACCACTCCTCCACCGATAGTAGTTACCGGTGAATAAAAACGTAAAACAAAATGGTCATGCTTATTGGCGACTATCGGCCGCTCCAAAATTATCTGGGCATAAGCTTCTTCACCCGCAGTTAATTCATCCCGATCCAGAAGTACAACCCGCCCCAGACATTCATCGGTACCAAGATGGAAACGAATACGATGCCAATTACGCAGAGTCCAGGGGCTCGATGATAATAGCCGCAGGGATGTATCAATCCGGAAAGTGGGAGAAATAAACCCCGGGGTTGCCAGGACAAATCCCCGCTCCAAATCAGCAGCTTCTATCCCCTGTAAATTCACTGCTACACGCTGTCCGGCCAGTGCGGACTCTACTTTCTCTTTATGTACCTCCAGATTGCGAACCCGTACCTTTTGTCCGGTAGGCAAGACTTCCAGCATGTCACCAACTTTAAGAGTACCTGACCACAAAGTACCGGTGATCACCGTGCCAAATCCTACTACTTTAAACACCCGGTCAATTGGCAGCCGTGCCTGTCCGAAGGCCGGCTTTTCTTCTACATCACCGGCAATCTTATCGAGCAGTTCCATCAGCTCGGGTAAACCCTCCCGGGTAGTTGATGATACGGCAATTACGGGAGCATCCTGCAATATCGTTTTACTCAGGTACTGCTTGACCTCATCCTCCACCAGCAGCAGCCATTCCTCATCCACCAGGTCCTTTTTGGTAAGTACGACGATACCCTTTTTTATCCCCAATAATTCAATTATGTCCACGTGTTCACGGGTTTGGGGCATAACCCCCTCATCAGCAGCAATCACCAGTATGACCAGGTCCACTCCAAAAGCCCCTGCCAGCATGTGCTTGATAAACCGTTCGTGTCCGGGTACATCTACTAATCCTGCTATCTGCCCACTGGGCAGCCGCAGGGGGGCAAACCCCAGTTCAATAGAAATCCCCCGCTTTTTTTCTTCTTTCAGCCGATCAGTATCTATTCCCGTCATGGCACGAACCAGCGTCGTCTTCCCATGATCAATATGTCCGGCAGTGCCGATTATAACCCGGTGGGACATGGTTTACTCCTCCAAATGCACTCTGTCTATTCTCTCTCTATCGAGCTTATCTCTTCAGCCAGGGCCTGGGCTAATACCCCTTCTTCGCCACTCAGTAAGGTACGTACATGTACTACCAGAGCATCCTCACGAATCCGGAGCAGTACTCCTGGCCGCCGACCACGTAACCGGGCAGCCAGGGTCTCTACCTGGGGAGCACCAATTCGGATAGCTACCCCATAACCTGGTAGTTCCTCCACCGGGTAAGCACCGCCGCCCACCCGATCAGATACATTAATTATCTCCAATGGGCAGCTTATCTGATTGGTTTTAAAAGCACGTTTAATTACGTCTCGAAGCCTCTGTGCTTTTTTCTTTAACTCGGCCGGAGTCAGCGTCAACATCTTTAAAACCGGCAGTTCTTTATAAGGATCTCCGGCCAGGTACTCAATCAGGGTACCCTCTAATGCAGCAATAATCAGCTTGTCTACCCGCAGGGCACGGGTAAGCTGATTCTTTTTCATTGTCTCAATATACTGCCGTTTACCCAGTATGATTCCGGCTTGCGGACCACCCAGAATTTTATCACCAGAGGCAGTAATAATGTCTGCTCCGGCGCTAATACAATCCTGCACCGTCAATTCACCACTCAGGCCGCCGGAACTTAAGTCGGCGAGGATGCCGCTGCCCAGGTCTACCATGACCGGTAAATAATGATCATTACCTGCCCGAACCAGTTCCTCAAGCGAAGGCTGCTCCGTAAAACCAACTATTTTATAATTGGAGGTATGTACCCACATCAACACCCGGGTATCCTCATTTATTGCTGCTTCAAAATCCTTTATGTAGGTCTTGTTAGTGGTTCCGACCTCTGCGAGCCGGGCTCCGCTTACTTTCATAACCTCCGGTATCCGGAAAGCTCCGCCAATTTCCACCAGCTGCCCCCGGGATACCACACCTTCACCACCGGCAGCGATGGTATTCAGGGCCAGCATAACTGCCGCGGCATTATTATTAACCACCAATGCCGCTTCCGCTCCGGTGAGACGGCACAATAAATCTTCAACATGCTGATAGCGTGAGCCCCGGTCCCCGGTTGCCATATCGATCTCCAAATTAACATAGGATGAAGCTGCCTGTTCCAGCATAGATAAAGCCCTTTTGCCCATAACTGCCCGGCCCAGATTGGTATGCAATACTACTCCGGTCCCGTTGATTACCGGGTATAAGGTACCCTGCAAAGCCTTTTCAACCCCCTCGGCTGTTAACTTCGCGGCTGCTTCCAAAAGCTGAGTCCGGGAGACATCCTCCTTGGAAGTGCACATTTGCCGCCGCAGTTCAGCTACTGCCTCCCGGCATTCGGCGACTACCAAACTACGGGCCACCTGGGAAGCGATTTCACTAACTAATGCGGTACCCAGTACTTCATCGATTGAAGGTAAATTGCGCAAATTGCTCATACCTATCTATCTCCTCGTCAGTTTTCCGCCTCTGAACCTCGCCAATATGTTACCGGCGGTGATCATTCCCCAATTCCGGGCTACTGCGATTAACAATGCCAGAATTATTGCCACACCCAGTATTCCAAACAAAGGGTAGACCACGGCTACCAGCCGGGAAAAGGCCTGAAAGGATAACGGCAGCGCCAGGGTGACCAACAATATCAAGCTGAACCTATAGCCCAGCCCGGTTAATTGGCTGAAGCGATGAGCTATCCCATAGGCATTGGCGATGGCGGTAGTTAATATACCCAGCCATAATACCGCTACATAAATTACTTTGGCAGTTATCGAAACCTGCCCGGCA
>JBLNAA010000028.1:0-15460 GCA_050259135.1 Methylocystaceae bacterium
AACAGCCGGCGACAGCAAAGAATTAGCCAGGAAAAGAGAAAGAAGCAGGCGGGCGGGTTAGCTATCTTATTGGCAGCCCTGTTTTTGGTTTTTTGCTTAAGTCACGGCCTGATTCGGGTTATTAAAGTCGGTATCGTTCGATCCTCACTGGAATATAAGACAGCAGCGGTGGAGGAAGTAGTGGCAGGGGTTAAGGTTAAAGGACTGGTAATTCGACCAGAACAGGTTTTGCCAGCGCCGGTAAGCGGCCGCTTTGAGAATGTGGTACTTAATGAAGCCAGGGTACGACAGGGTTCCGTTATCGGCCAGCTATACCCGACCGGCGGCGGTGCACCGCATGCGATCAAAGCGCCGACCACCGGTATGGTTGTGTTCGGCGTTGATGGTTTGGAAAGCGCATTTGAAGGCTTTAAATTTTTGAGCTGTTCACCGGAAGCTCTTGAATACCAGGCTAACTTTCGTTCTCTGGCCGGTGAAGAAGTCAAAGCCGGACAACCCCTGCTTAAAATTGTTGACAATCTGGCACCGCTGAAAATAGTTGTTGGTTTTAAACTTTCAGATTTTGCTGAGCCATGGGAAAGCGGCAAAAAAGTGGAGATAATATGTGGCAGTCGGAATTTCAGGGCGGAAGTGACCGAGCTAAAGGGCAGCGGAGATCAGGGGATGGCCTTGCTGACTCTGCCGGGAGATGATTTTCTGGGACGGCTGAGAACGGCCAGCTTTACGCTGGTAGAGTTTAAGGCGCAGGGGGTTACGGTTCCCCGGTCTAGCCTGGTTCATTATGGTACAGGACTGGGGGTTTATATTCTGGCAAATGAGAAGCCGAAAGCGGTTTCTGTTAAAATAGAGTGTCAAAATGATAAGAAAGCGGTAGTTGATGGCTTGGCAGCCGGTGAATTAATTGTGACCAATCCCGAGCATATTAAAGATGCCAAGCCATTGTTTACGAGGTGATAATAAATGTATAATCCAGCTAATTTAAAAATGATACGCAGTAAAATTGCCGATGCTGCCAGAAGTAATGGCAGAAAACCGGAAGACATCACCCTGATTGCGGTGTCAAAAACTGTGGACGCAGCAATAGTAAAAGCCGCCTGGGACGATGGACAGGTTGATTTTGGTGAAAACCGGGTACAGGATTTTATCCGCAAACAGGCGGTCTTGCCCGAAGCAAGATGGCATTTTATCGGGCGGCTGCAGACCAATAAGGCTAAAGAAGTAGCTCGACTGGCCTGGTTGGTACACAGCCTGGACCGTGATGAATTAGCGGTGGAGCTTAATAAACGGGCGGCTCAGGCGGGCAGAGTACTGCCGGTTCTCATTGAAGTGAATATTTCAGGGGAAACGAGTAAGACGGGATTTTCAGTAAACGAGTTAACAAAATGGCTCCCCCGAGCAGATCAGTTCAAAAATTTGCGCATTTTAGGACTAATGACTATGGCTCCTTGGAGCGATAGTCCTGAAAATAGCCGGCCGTATTTTCACCAGGCGAAAGAATTGTATGATAATATACAAAAAGAGGATTATCCGTACCTTGAGATGAAGTATTTGTCGATGGGCATGAGTGATGATTATTTGGTTGCCCTGGAGGAAGGTGCCAATATGGTACGTATAGGCACTGCGATTTTTGGGCCGCGAATTATTGGGTAAGGAGGCCAACTGATGAGTGTAGTTGACAAATTTATTTCTATGTTGGGTATGGACGCCCATGTTCCAGAAGAACCCGAGGATTATATTGAGGTTAAAGCTGAAGAGGAACCCCGTGATCGTCGGAATAATCTAGTGTCCATTACCGGTCCCAAAAATGTACATATGAAAGTTGTAGTTTGCGAACCCAATGCTTTTGATGAAGTTCAGGAAATTGCCGATAACCTCCGGCAAAGACGGCAGGTAATAATAAATCTAGAGAAGACTCCCAGTGATACTGCTCAGAGAATTATAGATTTTGTCAGCGGTACGGTCTATGCGTTAGATGGACATACTCAAAAGCTTGCAGAGAATATTGTCATGTTTGTACCCTCCAATGTAGAAATAGTTCCCGACCATAAAAATATTCTGCGTTCTCCTTACACCTTTAGCAGTAAAGGGAAGAGTGAAACATGGTAGAACGAAATTCTTTGGCGGTAATCGGGTGCGGCCGAATGGCAACCGCTATTGTTCAGGGCTTGAAAGCAGGGGGTGTGGTTTATGATCCCCTGCTGTTTTTCGATATAAACGCGGCTGCTGCAGAAAATTTGGCTTCAATTGGCGGTGGTCGGGCAGCTGCCAGTATGACCGAGGCAGTTGTGGCGGCAGATATGGTTCTGTTAGCGGTAAAGCCCCAGGTTATGCCGGGCTTAATATCAGATTTGGCATCCAGTCTGCAAAGCAGTAAATTATTGATTTCAATAGCGGGCGGAATCAGTACCCATTATTTAGAGAAAGAACTGGGACAGCATCAAGCAGTGGTTCGGGTGATGCCCAATACCCCCTGCCTGGTCGGTAAGGGTACCCTGGCGGTGTGTAAAGGCAAATACGCCCGGGAGTATGATTTCGACTCAGTAAATAGCATGCTTGCTTCATTGGGTCAGGTAATAGCTGTCTCCGAAGAGCAGATAGATGCGGTAACAACACTGTCAGGATGCGGACCCGCATACTTTTTACTGGTAGCTGAGGCTATGATCGATGCTGGGGTGGAATTAGGATTATCCCGGCCGCTGGCAACCAGACTGGTACAGAGTACCCTGTCAGGAACCGGGATGATGTGGGAAAATTCAAATGAACATCCGGTAATATTAAAAGAACAGGTTACTTCACCCGGGGGATCAACCATAGCAGCTTTAAGGGTTCTGGAGGAAAGAGGCCTGCGGGCGGCCATGATAAATGCAATCAACCGGGCAATGGAACGTACCCTGGAGATTGGACGGAATATGGGAAAGGGAGTCTAAATCATGGATCTGGTCTTTCAGTTTATTTCTATGGCTATCAGGGTAATGTGGTGGTTAATTATTGTACGTGCTGTCCTATCCTTTATTCCGCATAATCCCCGTCAGTATGGGATTCGTTTTATTTACGATGTTACTTCGCCAATCCTTAATCCTATTCAGAAGTTTGTACCACCGGTTGGCGTATTTGATTTTTCACCTTATATTGCTTTACTTATCCTGGGAGCATTACAGCATCTGCTGCCATGATATCCGGGGTGGTTTTTAACGTACTTCAGAAAGTGAGCGATCTGAATGGCGGGAATGCCAAACTCAGTTGAAATATTAGCCCCTGCCGGCAAATGGGAAACCATGACTGAGGTCTTAGCCGCAGGGGCTGATGCTGTTTATTTAGGCGGCAAGCGTTTTAATATGCGCGCGATGCGGGCTGATTTTAATTTAACTGATGCTGAATTGGAAAGAGCAGTACTTTATTGTCATGAAAGAGATAAGAAGCTCTATGTAACAGTTAATAACCTGTACTATCAGGATGAGATCAATGCTTTGGCAGATTATCTGGCTTTTTTAAAGACGATTGGGGTCGATGCGGTTATTGCCCAGGATCTGGCTGTTGCCAGTCTGGTCACCAAAACCGTACCGGATTTACCAATGCATGCCAGCGTCCAGATGGGTATAGCTAACTCAGCATCAGCTAATTGGCTGGCGACCCATGGATTTTCCCGAGCTATATTATCTAAGAATGTATCAAAACCGGAAATCGCCGCCATCCACCAGGCCAGTCCTTTGGAAATCGAGTACTTTGTCCATGGTGACCTGTGTATCTCCCATACCGGACAATGTTATATGTCAGCTTTTATATTTGGCGAAAGCGGAAACCGCGGACGCTGTAAAAAGCCCTGCCGGTGGCCGTATAAAATACAGGGAAAAGAAGAACACCCCTGGGCTTATTATCTGGCTCATAAAGATCTGTATTTGCTGGAAGACCTTCCAGCACTGCTGGCAGCCGGGGTTGTATCTCTAAAAATTGAAGGCAGAATGAGAGATGCGGTTTACCTGAACCGGATAATCAAGGCTTTCCGGCAGGTACTGGACGGCTTGGAAATTGATTCCCCGGCATTTCAGACTATCCGTGACGACTTGTATGCAAACCGGGCCCGCGATTTTACCACGGCCGGTTTTTCTCATCGTATTACCACCGATGACATTGGACTAAGCGGTACCAGAGAACCGGTTTTCCCAACCGCTCCACTGCCAATTGCAGCAAAGACCCGTAATTCTGATGCTGAAAGTATCTCGGGTGCAGAACTGCAGGTACAGGTAGCCCGTGAAGATGTTTTGGCTTCGGTGTTGGCGGCTGGTGTTAAAACTGTTATTATAGGCGGCGAAACTGTTTTACCAGCAGGAGGGTTAAATTTAACCAGGGTATCGGCACTTATTCGAAAAGCTGGTGTTAATACGATTTATCAGCTCCCCCGAGTGATCACTGAATCTCAGATAGATGAGCTGCGGCAACAATTACCGATGATTAAAAGTGCTGGTATCGAAACCGTGCTGGTAAGCGATATTGGCAGTATGCATTTAGCTCAAAGCTGCGGATTAAAGGTGTGGGGTGATTACAGCCTCAATATAACCAACGCCGAAGCAGGTGCACTGCTGGCTGATCAAGGGCTGGAGCGAATGACTGCAGCGCTGGAGCTGCGGGAGCCGGAATTAAGTGAGATGCTGCCCCAGGCAACCCTGCCGGTAGACGTCTTAGTACACGGCTGGCTGCCCGGCATAGTGACTGACCTGTGCCTGCGGGGAGCAGTAGAAGAGGGTTGTTACCGTGAGCAGGAGGTTATGCCGTTATATCTGGTAGATAGGGAAGGCAACAAGTATCCAGTGGTCTGCGGCCAGAATTGTCATCAATTTATTTATTACCCGTTTAAACTTTCACTGTTAGGGCAGGTTAAGCTTTTATCTGTTCTGGGGGTAACCGGTTTACGTCTGGATCTTACGGAATATACCCCCGAACAAGCATCCCAGGTAATAAGAATTTATCAACAAGCTCTAAACCGGTCAGATAAAGATGTCGGTGATTTAATGGCTGACCTTGCCAGGCTGACCGGGATTAAATATACTGATGCACCATTCCAGGCTTTGGAACCTGGCTCCTGATCATGCGTGAGCTGATTGAACGTCTGACCCGTGATAAGGATGAAGTACGGGCTTTGGCTCGGGTACTCGATCTAACTGAGCAGGCTGTCCGTCGGGGACAGCAAGCCGGAGATTTTATGGAACCACGCCGGCAGGAATTAACTAATCGGCTTTTAGCTGGCAACGCACAAATCTGTATCAGCTGGCAGGGGGGTTATGCCGGGGCTGAGCGCTGCCGCCTGGTGCTTCATGAACCAGATTTGGAACCAGAAGCCCAAATAAGTCTGCTGTTGGTTACCGGCCCCAAACCTTTATCGCACCGTGATTGTCTGGGGTCACTTTTGGGTCTGGGATTGCGGCGGGAAAAAATTGGTGACCTGATCCCCCGGGAAAATAGCTGTATGCTGATAACAGCTCGGGAGATTGCCGATTTTGTATTAAATAATCTTATCCGGGTGGGAAACCAGGATATTCGGGTGGTAGGTGCAGACCAAATAGACGAACAGATGCTGCAGGGCCCCAAAACCATAAACACTACCGTAGCTTCCTTGCGTATGGATGCGGTTATTGCAGCCGGTTTCGGGGTACCACGCTCGGAAGCACAGAAGCTGGTCGAGGCGGAAAAGGTTAAGCTGAATTATCTGGAAATAACCAAATCAGATCGTCAGCTCCAGGCGGGGGATCTGATATCAGTTCGTGGTTATGGCCGCCTCAAGTTAGTGACCTTGGATGGCAAAAGCCGTAAGGACAGACTGCGGATAACTCTGGAGAAGTACTGATAAACAGCCTATTTTTGCAGTGAAGGGGGAGCAGAATTTGTTAACACCAGTTGAGATTCGCGGGTATCAATTTAAAGGTAAAATGGGGGGCTATCAGAAGGAGGATGTCGACAGCTTCGTAAACAAAGTCGTAGGCGATTATGAATCCCTCTATAGTGAAAATCAGCTGCTCAAGGAAAAGACCATTAAATTGGAATTCGAAATATCTCGTTATCGCAAACTGGAGGAATCCGTAAATCAGACTCTGGTAGTGGCTCAAAAAGCGGCTGACGATCTGAAAAGTCAGGCAGTCAAAGAGGCTGAACTGACTATTCGTCAAGCCCGCCAGCAGGTAGCTGAATTATTAGGAGTTTATGAGGACGTAGTCAAGCGGACCCAATTCCTGATTGCTCAGGTAAAGGGCTTACTGCAGGCGGAAACTGAGCTGCTGAATGGTAATGAAGATAGGATCAAAACCATGTTTGATCAATGGTCTCAGGAGGATATTGCCGGGTTAAAAGCCGACTTGTCCAAATCTCTGGAGATAAAGAATTAGATATGATTGAATACCGGGATCAGTCTGATGGCTGCTGGCTGCCGGTCTGGGTGCAGCCTCGAAGCTCGAAAAATCAGGTGGTAGGTGAATACCAGGGAGCATTAAAGATTCGGTTAGCCGCCCCGCCAGTTGATGGAGCGGCTAACCAGGAATTATGTTCATTTTTAGCGCAGTCCCTTAAAATAGGGAAAAATCAGGTTGACCTGCAACAAGGACAAAGCGGACGGCATAAAATTGTTCGTATTACCGGTTTAAACGGGCAGGAAGTTTTGGATCGTCTGAACCTCAAATGAGGGGAGCAATCAATAATTGAAGAGCAATTCGCAGAAAGGAATAGCAGAACCAGCTTCAGAAATAATCGAGCGCCTGCAAAAGGAGCATATTGAAGCTGGACCAAGGCTGGTTTTTTCCGGGCCTTATCAGGCTCTGGTGGCGATTATACTCTCAGCGCAAACCAATGATCATCAGGTAAACCGTGTAACTTCCCGATTTTATGTCCGCTTTCCCGATCCCGCCGCGTTAGCTGAGGCCAACCCTGAGGAAGTTGAGACCTATATCAAATCAGTAGGACTTTATCATGCCAAAGCCGCCAATCTGGTGGCGGCTGCGCGAAAAATAACGGAAGAGTTTGCGGGCACCGTTCCCGATAAGTTTGAAGATCTGTTGCGGCTCCCCGGTGTTGGCCGCAAGACTGCCAATGTTATGCTGGCTACCGCTTTTGGAAAGCCGGGACTGGGGGTTGATACCCATGTATTACGGGTCAGCAATCGCCTGGGCCTGGCTCATTCAAAAAATCCCGACGCCGTGGAAAACCAACTGAAGGCAGTTTTTCCACCCGCCAACTGGGGCCGGGTGCATCACCTTTTGATATTTCACGGCCGCAAGGTATGTACTGCCCGTAAGCCGCAGTGTTCACAGTGTATAGTGGCTGATCTATGCCCATCAAGTTTTAAAGTTTAGTAAAGTTAAACAGTACCCGATTATCCTTTGGGCGGGGGAGCCACTGATAATAACAGCATGTCATAGGTGGAGCGATCTACGATTCCATTTGGCTTGCACCCGTTCAGAAATTGAAAATAAGATACCGCTATTTCGGTCATCACTCCATACCGCCCGTCGGCCAGTTCACCGTACAAACCGATCTCTCTCAGCCGCCTCTGTACATAAACAACATCCTGACCATATAGACCCCGTTTCAGGTTTCTGCCCCGCAAACGCGGGTAAGGCTGATTGCTGTTGATAATTATTACCGGGGTTCCTACTGGTACCAGCGAAAACAGTTCTTCCACCTGACGATTGTGCATACGGATGCACCCATGTGAGGCACTGGCACCAATTGACCAGGGTTTATTGGTACCGTGGATACCGAATATTCCCCAGGGCACGTTGAGCCCCATCCAACGGCTGCCAAAGCCAGTGCCCCAGTTGCGATCTTTATTAACAATGGTAAAATCACCGATTGGAGTCGGGGTTTTTCTAGTACCTACCGCCACATCATATTTTTTTATCAAGGTTTCATTAATATACAGCCTGAGTTCCTTGGCGGCAGTGTCGATCACAATATATCTGGAAGTAGCCTGAGCGGATGTAAATAGATTCAGTGAAAAGGGAGAGGCAGACAGGCTAAAAACGGGACTGGCAGTTCGGGAAAGCCATCCTCGGCAAGTGGGTACAAAACAGGCAATTATAATCAGACTAATAATAACTTTAATTAAAGCATGGTTACGCAATGCTATCCCTCCATGCATCAGAGATTATCAAAACTATTATGCCCGGCAGTATTTGTTTACAGTCGGACCGTTATTTCCCCGCCCAGCATATATTGGCTGTATATTGAAAGTTGGGAGGGCTAGGGAACGAAGGAATTAATTGCCAACGGTGATTTTGAACTCTGGTGTACCCCAGTCTGGCCCCTGTACTGGGAAGTGAGTAACATTGCCGGTGCCAGTGAAACCGCCTTTTCGGGATGCTGGTCAGTGAAGCTAAGTCCCTGTCGTGGTTCCACCTTATTGCAGACGGTTTCGGTGCAGCCGGTTAACTGTTATCAGCTATCCTATTATATGAATTGTATAGAAGGGGAAGCACTGGCGGCTGTCCGGGTAGAATGGCTGGATGAAAATGGCGGTTTGCTTGAACTGGGAGGGGAACAGATAACCGATGTTTTTTATAGCGGGCTGAACATTTGGAAACAATATCGAATTATTTTACCGCCGGTTCCAGCGATTTGCTCCTGGGCACGTATCAGCTTTTCTGCTCGGGGCGGGCAGGTTTTGCTTGATAATGTAAGCTTTACCGCTATTTAATATTCCAACCATTACCATGGTTTGATTGTCCTTGCGGATAGACTGACAGTTTGCTAAAATGATATCTATTCATGAGCAGAAGATTAGCGATGATGAGGACGAGTAACCTGAAGCAGACCTGAAGCGATTCCGGAAATGGTGTGAGCCGGATAGGTACGTGCAGGTGAATATCACCTCTGAGCTGTGGACTGAAAGTTAAAAGTAGGCTCCACCGGGTGGCTCCGTTAATGGCCGGAGAGCGGCTCGTTATTAACGGGTTAATAGGGTGGTACCGCGGAAAGCATGGCCTTTCGTCCCTTTAGGGATAGAAAGGCCTTTATATTTAGGCGAAAGGTGAAAAAACAATGGGCAAAAAGGGCAAATATGATGAAACTTTAAACCTGCCGCGCACGGATTTCCCGATGCGGGCTAACCTTCCCACCCGGGAACCGGAGTTCCTTAAATTCTGGGAGGATATTGACATTTACAACCGGGTGGAAGAACAGAATGCATCCGGCCCCCGGTTTGAATTGCATGATGGCCCCCCGTATGCTAATGGACATATCCATTTGGGGCACACTTTAAACAAGGTTCTTAAGGACATAATTATCAAATCACACACCCAGCGGGGTTTTAACTCTCCCTATGTGCCAGGGTGGGATACCCATGGCCTGCCCATTGAACAACAGGCGATTAAGAATCTCGGGTTGGACCGCCATCGTACTGATGTCGTGGATTTTCGGCGCCACTGTCGGGAATACGCCCTTAAATTTGTGGACATCCAGAGGCAGGAGTTCAAACGATTAGGAGTTCGTGGGGATTGGGATCATCCCTATTTGACACTTAAGCCTGAATTTGAAGCAGTACAGATTGGCGTTTTTGGTGAGATGGCGAAAAAGGGGTACATCTACAAGGGCTTAAAACCTGTTTACTGGTGTGCCGACTGCGAGACTGCCCTGGCCGAAGCAGAAGTGGAATATGCCGATAAGACATCACCTTCCATTTATGTTGCTTTTCCGGTCGTAGATGGCCGCGGGGCAGTACCGGAAAAGGATACCTATATCATCATCTGGACGACTACCCCCTGGACACTGCCGGCCAATACCGGTATCGCTTTGAATGCGGCCTATGAATACGTACTGGTGGCGGTAGGCGACCGGAAGTATATTGTGGCCAAGGAAATGCTGAACAATGTAGCCGAAGAACTTGGTTTTGCCAGCTATGAGATCCTGCAGACTTTTGTCGGCAAAGACCTGGAACGGATAGTCTGCTTCCATCCTTTCCTGGACCGCGAATCTCTGGTGGTATTGGGCGACCATGTTACCCTGGAAGCCGGTACCGGTTGTGTTCATACCGCTCCGGGGCATGGCGAAGATGACTTTTGGGTCGGCCGTGAGTACGACTTACCGGTGATCGTCCCCATCAATGACCAGGGAGTATTTACTGAAGAAGCTGGCCCGTTCGCGGGCAGGTTTTGCGTCGATACCAATGATGACATAATCAAGCTGCTCAAAGATACCGGTTATTTATTGAAAGCTTCCCGGATTCAGCATCAGTATCCTCACTGCTGGCGCTGTAAAAAACCGATACTGTATCGTGCCACCGAACAATGGTTCGCATCTATTGACGGGTTCCGCCAGGAGGCATTAGAGGCCATTGATCAGGTTAAATGGATTCCTTCCTGGGGAAGAGATCGAATTTACAACATGATCCGTGACCGGGGGGATTGGTGTATCTCCCGTCAGCGTACCTGGGGCGTGCCGATCCCCATTTTCTATTGTGAAAAATGCGGAGACAGCATAATTAATGATACGACTATAAGTCGTTTGCAAGAATTATTTAAGGAGCATGGCTCTGATGTCTGGTTTGCCCGTTCGGCCCATGATCTGCTGCCGGACGGCTTTACCTGTCCTCAGTGCGGTGCCAGTGATTTTAAAAAGGAAACTGACATCATGGATGTCTGGTTCGATTCGGGCAGCAGCCACCTGGCAGTGTTAACCACCCGCCCGGATTTAAGCTGGCCGGCTGATATGTATCTGGAGGGTAGTGACCAACATCGGGGCTGGTTTAATTCATCCCTTTCGACTTCGGTGGCGGTGAGCGGAAAGGCCCCTTACCGACAGGTTCTTACCCATGGTTTCCTGGTGGATGAGAATGGACGCAAAATGTCCAAATCAGAGGGTAATGCCGTCGATCCCCTGCAGACTATTGAGGAAATGGGAGCCGATATTCTGCGGCTTTGGGTAAGCTCGGTCGATTACCGCACTGATGTGGCAGCTTCACCTAATATTATGAAGCAGGTGGCCGAGGCTTATCGGAAGATCCGCAATACCTGCCGCTTCCTGATGAGTAATTTATATGACTTCGACCCCGAACAAAACCGGGTTAATTATCAGCAGTTATCCGAGCTTGACCGCTGGGCTCTGACCCGATTGGCGCAGTTAATAAAACGGGTAGAACAAGCCTATGACGATTACGAATTCCATGTGGTTTACCATGCGATTAATAGCTTCTGTACGGTGGATATGAGTTCGGTTTACCTGGACATTGCCAAGGATACTCTTTATTGCTCGCAGCCTGACAGCCAGGAACGGCGAGCCGTACAGACCGTAATGGCTGAGATAATCAATGCACTGGTGCGTATGCTGTCACCCATACTGGCATTTACCAGTGAGGAAATATGGCAGCATATGGAAAAAGATGGTGACCCGGTCAGTATTCAATTGGCCGGCTGGCCAAAAGCTGATTCCTGCTGGCTGGATGATAGCCTGGAAGCCAGGTGGGACAAAATATTGGCGATCAGAGAAGTGGCAGCCAAGGCTTTGGAAACAGCACGGCAGAACAAGGTAATCGGCCACTCTTTGGCCGCTCAGGTAACCATTTATGCCGATGATGAGCATCTGGCACTGCTCAATACCGTAAGTAACCTGGAAGATATTTTAATTGTATCGGCAGTTAAAATGGCCCCATTATCCGAAGCTGGAGAATCAGCACTCAGTTTGCCCGAAGTAACCGGGGTGGCCTGCCAGGCCGCAGCGGCAAGCGGCGATAAGTGTGAGCGCTGCTGGAAATATAGTCCCACTGTCGGACAGGAAACCGAACATCCTACTATCTGCCATCGCTGTGCAGAAGTAGTTTAGGTAATCAGCTGATTTATGAGGAGGAATTAGCATGGCTGAGGAAGGTAACCGCCTAGTTATAACGGTAGTTGGTATGGATCGGGTGGGGGTAATTGCCGCCTTAACCGCCATTTTGGCAGATAACGATGTAAACATTTTGGATATTTCTCAGACCATTCTGCAGGGCTTTTTTACCATGGTTATGGTTGTTGATGCGGCAAGCAGCAAAATCAGCCTAAGTGATTTGCGGGAAAAACTGGTTGCCAGGGGACAGGAGATGGGCATGACTGTTACCGTACAGCATGAAGATGTCTTCAAGTTTATGCATCGGATATAAATGTACGAAACCAGTTCACTTGCTTCGTAGTTCCGATGACGGAAACACTATGTTGCTCGACTAGCCAATTAAAGGGTAAAGCGCTTGATTTTGCCTCCATGCAAAAAAGCGCTCTCGCACCCTCACGGTGCTCGCCCCTTACCTGGCTTCGTCTTCACAAGGTGTTTCTCGCCATCTGCACAAACTACGCTCGCTGAACTGGTTTCTACTCACAGCCGGGTAAATACCAAATATCAAAGGGCCCGACCAATTCGTAAAAATTAAGGATTGCTCGGGCTCTTTAATTTTGCCAGGAATTATCCCTTTAACAGTAAATTAAATAATATTGTAACTTAGAGAAATTAATAACGAAAAAAGACTTTAATGATACAATAATATTAAACATTCGACAGTATGCCTGTCCAAATAGTGCGGAGGATTAGTGAATGATTACCGTTGCTGCAGCCAGAGCCTTGAAAGAAATAGCCCCTCATATTGTTCAGACCTCGGTGGGAGGAACCATCTTATGTTATGTGGAAAATGAAACCATGGTTTGGGTAGCTGATTCACCTCAGTTTACCGCCCCGGAATTCCAGGTGGGATTACGGATAAGCTCCCGGGAAGGTATTTTACAAGCAATTGAGCAAAGGCAAACCGTTACGACCAATATTCCGCGTACGAATGGTATTCGCCTGCAGGTAACTGCAATTCCGGTTCAAGATGGGGAAAAAGTTGTTGGTGCCCTGGCCATTGCGATGCCACGTCCCCATCCGGTGACACGAGCCTTTCCTTTCTTTGCACCGATGTTAGTCGATATGTTCGCCGAAGGGGCTTTCATGTTTGTTACTAACCTGCAGACCGTAATATTTAAGCAGGGATCTAAAAAGTTTGATCTGCCCATCCAGGTCGGAGATGGGTTTCAAAACATAACCTCAATCACCGAAGCTATGCGCAGCAAAAAGACTGCCTATCAGGAATATGATGCCAGCACCCAGGGGATACCGCTGGTCTACATTACTCATCCTTTATTTGATGATGACACCTCGGAGATAATAGCCTGCTTTACCATGGTACTGCCGCGGGCAAATGAGGTAAAAGTACGTGAGGCCGCCGGAAGCCTGAACCGGGGCCTGACAGAGGTTGCTGCAGCAATTGAGGAGATGGCAGCAGCCACTTCCAATATCACTAACAATGAACAGCGTTTGAATAAGAATGTAAAAGAGGTATTACGGTTATCCGATCAAATTGAACAGGTCTTGGCCTTTATCAGGCAGATTGCGGATGAGACGAAGATGCTGGGCCTTAATGCGGCAATTGAAGCAGCCAGAGCCGGGGAAGCCGGACGTGGTTTTGGG
Organism: Methylocystaceae bacterium; assembly: GCA_050259135.1. Taxonomy (GTDB): domain Bacteria; phylum Bacillota; class Syntrophomonadia; order Syntrophomonadales; family JBLNAA01; genus JBLNAA01. Next base: position 13,447 of record JBLNAA010000028.1, read on the forward strand.
GTGGTAGCCGATGAGATCCGTAAGCTATCGGATGAATCCAAGGAAACGGTCGTTCGTATTCGTTCATTAACTAATGAGATTAAGGTTCAGGTCAAGGAGACGGTGCAGGGCAGTGAACAGAATTTATCAGCCAGTGAGGAACAGGCTGCAGCTGCTCAGGAAATAACTGCCAGCTTAGAAAATATGACCCAACAGGCAGAAGAATTAGATCGTATTGCTAAAGATCTTTAATCAAAATCGGAATTTATCTTGCTTTGTCATAAGTGATCGGCAGAAATTTAAATTTTCAAATGCCTTCGGCAACGTCCGGGGGCATTTTTTGATATAATGGTGCCTTAAGGAAACAAACGGTCATTTAAGGAGGAATTAAAAGTGCCTAACCTTTACCAGATGGATGAGGTTATGGAAACTGTAGATATGTTAAGGTCTGAGCACCTTGACATCCGAACTATTACGATGGGGATTTCTTTACGTGATTGCCATGGCAGTTCGGGTGAGGAAGCCGGTAAGAAGGCTTATGACAAAATTTGTGCCTGTGCCGCCAAGCTGGTCCAAGTTGGAGAGGATATCGAAAAAGAATATGGCATACCCATTATTAATAAACGGGTGTCAGTGACTCCGGTTTCTATGCTGGCTGATGGCCTGACTCGATCCGACCTGGAGCGGGTGGGCCAATACCTTGATAATGCTGCTAAAGAAGTCGGGGTGAACTTTCTGGGCGGGTACTCAGCTCTGGTTCATAAAGGTTTCACCAAAGGTGATCTGGAGCTCATAAGGTCAATTCCGGAAGTACTGGCCCGCACCAGCTGTCTGTGCTCTTCGGTTAATGTCGGTACCACCCGTGCAGGCATCAATATGGATGCGGTAGCGATGATGGGTAATATTATTAAAGAAACCTCGGAGAAAACGGCTGGCCAGGGTGGCCTTGGCTGCGCCAAGCTGGTAGTCTTCTGCAATGCAGTCGAAGATAATCCATTTATGGCCGGGGCATTTCACGGAGCCGGGGAACCAGAAACTGTAATTAATATTGGAATCAGTGGACCGGGCGTAGTTCGAAAAGTAGTTGAAACCCACCCGGATGTTGATTTGGGGACACTGGCTTATCTGATAAAGAATACAGCTTTTAAAATTACCCGGATGGGAGAACTGGTCGGCCGGGAAGCCTCCGAACGCTTACAAGCACCTTTTGGTATCGTTGATTTGTCACTGGCACCGACTCCGGCTCCTGGTGACAGTGTAGCCATGATCCTGGAAGCGATGGGCCTTGAGAAGTGCGGAACCCACGGAACGACTGCCGCGCTGGCGATGCTCAATGATGCGGTGAAAAAAGGCGGAGCGATGGCTTCATCTTATGTGGGTGGACTTTCAGGTGCTTTTATTCCGGTCAGCGAGGATGCAGGCATGATTGCCGCTGTGGAAGCGGGCAGCCTGTCCATCGAAAAGCTGGAGGCTATGACCTGCGTCTGTTCGGTAGGTCTTGATATGATACCGGTACCAGGCAGTATTTCAGCCGAGACGATTGCGGCGATAATTGCCGATGAAGCAGCCATTGGCATGATAAACCGTAAAACTACTGCCGTACGGATTATTCCGGTACCGGGGTGCAAACCAGGTGATTATGTTGAATTTGGGGGCTTGCTGGGTGGAGCACCGGTGATGAAAGTGAATGAATTCAGTTCAGCCGCTTTTATTAAAAGGGCGGGGCGTATCCCCTCTCCTTTGCAGGCATTAATTAATTAGGTTACCAGGAAGGTGAAATGTCCTGGCAATATAAGCCTTAGGCGCCCCGTCCCCCGTAAGAAGTAAGAAGTCAATTAACGTTGTGGTGGTTACTTATGCAAACTCCTGGTTTAGGGTAGACTAGGGAGAAGGTGAGTATAATGGCCGATTGGGAATCTGAGACTCAAGTTGAAGAGAAGGAAAGCGAAAAATCGGTTTTGGCCCGCCTGGAAACCAAACTGGATCAACTTGGCACCAACTGGGAACAAGCCCGGGTATCAGAGTATGTGGATAT
>JBLNAA010000029.1:0-8091 GCA_050259135.1 Methylocystaceae bacterium
GGTCAGTTCCAAGGCTAAGCAGACTTATTGTAGGTAGATTTCCTGTTAACTAAAATCAGAGCTAATCATATAGTTGTTAGTGGGTTAGAATGTGAAGCCTAGCTCTAATTGTTTAACTTGCTGCCCACCTAACTTCCTGGTAAAATCATAAAAGCAAAAGGGAGTAACTTTTCGGATAGAGTCAACATCATGGCTACTCGCCTGGCTCTATCGGTCTTAATCAAAAGGCTAAGTGAGACTTTTGCCCTTATTAGGGCGAAAGTCTCTTTTTTATTGGCAACAATGAAACAGGAAGGGTTTGATTTATCTTGATAATGGATGTGGTACTGACCATTGTGAGCCTGGCCTTAATTCTTTCAGCTTGCGGGCTTTTCACCAATTCAATTGAGCGGATAGGAAAGAAGCTAAATCTTCACCAGGGTATTATCGGCAGTATTTTTGCTGCAGTAGGAACCGCTTTGCCTGAAACGATGATTCCAATCATGGCTATTCTGGTTAGCAGCGGTGAAAAGGCTGATCAGGTTGGCATAGGTGCTATTGCGGGAGCACCCTTCATGTTAGGAACATTAGCATTCTTTGTGACCGGTTTAGCGGTAATCATATACTCGCTGCTTGGTAAGCGTTCGCTAAAAATGAATGTAGATCTGGACATCTTCTCCAAAGACCTCTTCTTCTTCATGCTTATCTATGGGATTGCTGTGCTTACGACCTTTCTGCAATCACACATAATTATTCGAACCACAATTGCCGTTGCTCTAATGGCTTCGTACATAATATATATTCGCTTAATTGTTACCGAAGATGGTGAACAGGTAGAGGGGGTTGACCCTCTTTACTTCAGTAAGGCATTTATGGTTAACACCAGCCTATTCTGGATATTGACTCAGGGATTTATCGCACTGATAGGGATTGTGTGGGGTGCTCATCTATTTGTTAAGGGAGTGGAAAACCTATCCGTAGTTTTAGGGATTTCCCCGTTAATTTTGTCAATAATTATCACTCCGATTGCTACTGAGTTACCTGAAAAACTGAATTCTATTATTTGGGTAGGAAGGGGTAAGGACACCCTGGCTATCGGCAATATCACGGGGGCTATGGTATTTCAAAGCTGTTTCCCGGTAGTATTTGGTATACTCTTTACCCCCTGGGACTTACATGGAATAACCATGCTGTCGGCCATACTCGCATTTGTTTCTGCAGCCCTTAATCTGATATGGATTAAAGCGAAAAAGGAAGTTAATCCATTTGCTCTATTGTTTGGCGGAGTTCTCTATTGTCTATTTATCGCCTACCTATGGGTATTTTACTTAAGGTAGGCTGTGAGGTTTATTATGGAGATAAGCTTTAGGGATGTTGTTTATTTGGTACCTTAGCCTTGTTGCACTGGCGCTGGTTATATTAATTAGTATCGCGCATATAGCCATTAAAGTTGGAAGGACTGCGGCTACGTACCAAAAGCTACTGAAAGAATGGATGTGTAGTATTCATACCCATTTAGGAATACTTGCTGTTTCGTCAGTTTATTTTGATAACATTCTAAGTGGGTCATTGATTGAGCTTATTATAAGGATGGGGTAAAGATAATGCCTGAGTTAGAAGTGAATGATCTAAGCCTATCTAGTCTTACTAGGATTTTTTGGGGAAAGTACAGTTTAGAAACCATGATTGGTTTAAGTGGAATATTCCTGGTCTTGAGCCTGATTCCACAAATTAAGCAGAATCTCGGATTTGATCCAGCAATTATCGCGGCTCTGGTAGGAGGATACCCGATAATAACGGGCGCAATAAAAGCAATTATAGATAACCGTGATATAACGGCTGGCTTGTTAGTTAGTATTGCGTTAATTGCTGCTTTATTAATAGGTGAGTATTTTGCTGCGGGCGAAGTTGCCTTTATTATGCTAATTGGAGAACTGCTGGAGAACCGTACTGCTGCCAAAGCCTGGGGTGCCTTAAAAGACCTGGTTACATTGGTGCCTGATACAGCCACACTATTAGTTGGGCATAGTGAGAAAGCAGTACCTATTTCCGAGATAAAGACAGGTGACATTATTTTAGTTAAAGCTGGGCAAAGGGTTCCTGTAGACGGCATTGTGGTTAGGGGCCAAGCTGCAGTCAATCAAGCTCCAATTACTGGCGAACCAATGGCAGTAACCAAGCAAATTGGAGACCAAGTCTTTGTTGGCAGTTTGAATGAAGTTGGGTTTATAGAGGTTCGGGCTACCAATGTTGGTGAGGATACTACCCTATCGCGCCTAATCGAAATGGTTAAGAACGCCCAAATCAGTAAAGCACCGGTACAAAGGCTTGCTGACCGCTGGGCTACCTGGTTAGTACCAACTAGTATTGGCTTAGCTTTACTTACATTTTTGATAACACATGATGTTGTACGGGCTGTTACCATCTTGATAGTATTCTGCCCCTGTGCATTGGTTATTGCTACTCCTACGGCTATAGTTGCTGGCATTGGCAATGCTGCTAAAAGAGGGATTTTAATTAAGGATGGTCAGGTGTTAGAAAGTGCTGGGCAGGTTGATACTGTAGTTTTTGATAAGACAGGCACCATAACCAAAGGTACTCCTCAAGTCGCTTCAATCACATCTTTTGGCAAACTTTCTAACGATGACATTCTATATTACGCTGCGATTTGTGAAACCCGTTCTGAACACCAGTTAGCAAAAGCCATCTTAAAAAGATATAACGGTGATTTGGACAATGTTCAATTTGATGATTATCAGGTTTTTCCTGGCCAGGGCGTCCTGGCAGTAATAAAGGGAAAAGCGTTATTACTTGGGAATCGGGCATTATTGTCTGAGCGCAGTATTGTCATTCCTTCCAGTATGGATAACAATATAGTAGCTCTTGAAAATAAAGGTGAAACTGCTGTTTTCTTGGCTATTGATAATATAGTCCAAGGAGTAATTGGAATCGAAGATGAAATCAAGCCTGAAGCAGTAACCATCATAAATGAACTAAGCCAAATAGGGGTAAAACAGGTAGCCATGTTAACTGGAGATAATTTGGCCACTGCAAAGCTGATTGCCCAAAAGGTCAGTATAAATACGGTATTTGCTGAGCAAATGCCAGAAGACAAATATGAGAGTATAAACAAGCTAAAAGCATCCGGGGCCAGAGTAGCCATGGTTGGGGATGGGATTAATGATGCACCTGCATTAGCTATCGCTGATGTCGGAATAGCCGTGGGAGTAACAGGAACGGATTTGGCAGTCGCCGCGTCAGGAATGACACTGATGTCTGCTGATATAGGTAAAGTTAAGGAAGCCCTATCTATAAGCCATAAAGTAATGATCACAGTGAAGCAAAATCTCTGGGCGGCGGCAACTATTAATTTGGTAGCTGTGGTAATGGCTTCACTGGGCTTATTAGGGCCTGTTGCAGGTGCCATAGTGCATAATGTTGGTTCAGTTATTGTGGTCGGGAATGCCGCACGATTAATAAGAGGTAAGTAAAACATGTACCGCAGTAATCATAGTAGCCCCGGAAATAATAAAAACTCCTCAATATCGAGGAGCTTTTTCTTCGGAATCAGTTTTTGGGGCTTAAAGGTCTTTATGGGTTCCATCACAAAAAGGAGGGTTTTTGGTCTGTTTACAGGTGCATAGGTAAACTGTTTCATCTTTTTCCGCTTTATATGCTAATGGAGTAAATGAAGTATCTTTGTGGGCACCATTACAAAATGGCTGGTTGGAGCTTTTACCACACGAGCACCAGTAATAAGTTTTTCCACCCTCAACGTTTACGGCAATCGGTTCGTTTCCAGCAATCAGTGCATTTTCCATTCCCATACCTCCTTCTTTATTTATAAAGTCTTCTGCTTGCTTCGGTAGTCTGGCTATATAGTCTTAATGACCTCCTATATATCATTCCCGGTGGCATTCTTATTATCATTATTAATGGTCTACATTAATTATTAAGTCTAGAATTTAGCGGAAAATGGATAGCAGTTTCCGACTGGAAGGAGATAGCCCTTTTTATGCTGGACGGATACTACTAAACTCAGACTAAAGGAGTAGCGGCTACTTACTTTTGTTATCAATAATTTTATTACTTCCATTGTTGGCAATACTCTTTCTCATATTTTAATGAGAATTTTCTCAAACTTTATTGAAAGATTCTCACACTTTATTGAGAACTACAACGGACCTTAAAATCAGTTTGAAATTGGGCTTTACATTGACGCCGCGTCAAGGTATATAGTTGGCAGTGTCAGGAGGTGAGCCGATGGAGTACACCATACAGAAGTTGGGCAGAATGGCAGGAGTAAGTACCAGGACCCTGCGATATTATGATGAAGTTGGATTGCTGAAGCCGGCTCGGATCAATTCATCAGGATATCGTATTTATGGTTTGGCGGAAGTAGATCGTCTGCAGCAGATTTTATTTTACCGTGAACTGGGGATGGGTCTGGAGAACATCAGTGAACTGATCAGTTCACCATCTTTTGATGAGGTCAAAGCCCTAAAAGAACACCGCCAACAGCTGCTGGACAAAAGGGCGCAGTTGGACCTGCTCTTGATTAATGTGGACAAGAGTATTGCACTGAAGGAAGGGAGGATCATAATGACCGACCAGGAAAAATTCGAAGGTTTTAAACAAAAATTAATTGACGACAATGAAGCCCGCTATGGTAAAGAAGTCCGGGAAAAATACGGAGATCAGGCGGCTGATCAGGCGAATGCCAGAATAAAATCCATGTCGCCATCACAATATGATGAAGTAAACCGGTTAGGACAGGAAGTATTGGAAACCCTTTATAAAGCGGTCGATACCGGTGACCCGGCTGGAGATTTGGCCCAAAAAGCAGCCGATCTGCATCGCCAGTGGTTAACATTTTTCTGGAATAAATACAGTAAAGAAGCCCATGCCGGTGTGGCCCGGATGTATGTGGAAGATGAAAGGTTCAAAAAGTATTATGATGAGAAGAAGCCGGGAGCAGCAGCATTTTTACGCGACGCTGTTTTAATTTATACCGGGACGCAGGAATAGTAATCACTGGAGGAAAGTAATGATGAAAATAGCAATGCCCAAAAACGGTGTTATGGTTAACCAGCATTTTGGCCAGAGCAGGAATTTCTTAATTGCTGCCGTGGAAAACCGGCGGATTGTGGAGCAGTATGAAGTCGGAAGTGAAGTCCTGCAGCATAATCATGCCGGACTATCGGGATTGCTTTTGGACGAGGGGGTTTCTCTGGTCATTGTCGGCGGTATCGGGCAGCCAGCCTATACTGCTTTGCAGGAAAAGGGGCTGGCGGTAATTCGCGGAGCATCAGGCACCTGCGAAGAGGTGCTGAACCAATATCTGTCCGGCCAGTTGCATGACCAGAATATATCCTGCGCTCACCATGGGGAGCATCATTTTCAATAGCTGACTACTAATTGAATAAGAAAAGCGGTGTTCAGTTGATCTGAATACCGTTACTAATTTTTAACCCCTAAACAAATGAAATAGAATGTTTTTGGCCTGTTGACCTTGTTGACAGGCTTTTTTAGTTGAAGCCGCAGAAAAACAGAATATGGTTGTGGAACTGCCTGATACGTAAAAACAAATTATTGAAACAAGATAAACTGCATTACAATCCTGGTTGTTTGGGGTACAGTATGTATATAACATTTTTATAGTGTTATTGGAGATGAACAGGTTTTGCTCGATGAATTCAGTTTATCAATGGAAGCATTGACAGCAGGTTATCTTCCAATAAACAGATTGTATGACATGGTCGGGCTGGTAGACCCAATTCGGAAAACAGTAGTATCGATAATTCATCCGCCAAATAATAAGCAAGTTTCTGGTATGGCCTGCTGCACTTTATGGAACCAGGGGAAATTATGCGATGATTGTATTGCAATCAAAGCCAGTAATAACGGGAGAAACTTTATAAAAATCAAGCATAACGGGGAAAAAAGCTATTGGGTTACTGCCGTTCCGGTATCAATTAATGGTAAACCGTTGGTTCTGGAAATGGTTAAAAATATTTCCGAACATCTATTCCTGGATATCAGGGATAATGAAAAGGATACTGTTTATCAAATATCCGGGGATATGAATGACCTGATCTCACATGATCTGCTGACTGGAGCTTTTAATAAGCCGTACATCTTTGAACATTTGTCCCATGAGATACAAGCATCAGTGAACCATAGTCTGTTAGTAATTTATGCCTGTATTGATAATCTGGATCAATATCGAAGTGTCAATGGATTTCAAGCAGGTGAAATATTAATTAAAAAATTTGCCCAACTTCTTGGGCAATACTGCCAGACTGATAACAAGATCTGGCTGGCTCGATGGGAAGAGGCCGAATTTTTAATCAGCATGCCGGATATCTTGGAGTCTGAAGCAGCGTACCGTTTAGCCGGTCAGATCAAACTGGGGATAAAAAAGGCTCGATTGAGTACGGTTCAGACCAGTGTCAGTCTGCATAAGATTGACAGTCAGAATCAGCTTTTTAGACAGGATTTATGGGATTATCTGAATGGGCCGCCAGTCTGTGACAACAGTGAGTTACCCGGTCAACTGGCAACGCCGCTGCTGCAAAATTGCTTTATTAATATGCGTTTAAGCAAAAGAGAAATCGAAGTTGCCCGGCTGCTGCTTCAGGGGCGAACTAATTATGATATTGCTCAAGTCATTTTTGTTGGTATTCCAACGGTTAAAAAGCATTTATCCAGCATATATAAAAAGGCAGGAGTTAATTCGCGATTGGAGTTTTTAGCTAAATGCCAGAGACTTTTGAATAAGTAATTTCTTAGAATTATAAAAATACCTTCAGAACCTCATTTCAAGGAGGTTCTTTTTTATTTTTGTTATAATTTTGCAAAAACTATACCTTGGTACCATACCTAGACAAGTATTACCAATAGTAATATGTGGTAAGAAGTACTTTTTATTGAAACAAAGTCACTGGAATAAAGTTCTGGAAGGGGGGACATTAATGAAGATGTCTGTACGTCTGCGTATCGCACTGGGTTTTAGTTCCTTGTCGGTGCTCATAGCTTTGGTAGCCGGAATCTGTATATTGGAGTTCACGAAGATCGGCAATACTTCCAGGGTTTTCAGCAGCACGGGTTTGCCGCAATACGTAGCCACCGAACAGTGCTTGAAGGATGTCTTGCAGAGGAATGTCAGTGTCTCTGGACTATTATTAACTGGTGATAACAGCTTTTTAAATGATTATCAAGAATCGGACAAGAGTTTTAATAAAAACTTAAAATATCTGGTTAGTACGGCCGAGACCAACCAGGGTAAAAAACTGTTGGCTGAGGCTCAAGCTTTAGACCAAAAGTACATAGAAATGGTTAATTATAGACTGATACCTCTGGCGCAGCAAGGCCAGACCGCGGAAGCGAGCAGGCTAGTAAAAAGTGAAGGTGCTTCCCTGGCTGATGAAATCAGGGATAAGATGCTGGTTTATGACAAGTTGGTGAAAAGTCAGATGTTAGACGGTAATGAGCGTACCCTTTACGGGGTAAATAGGGGTATAGTTGTTACCGGTATCATTACCTTTATCGCCCTGATCCTCAGCACCATGGTAACGATATACATTACCAGAGATATCAGGATTCCCCTGGGTATAGTTGCAGCTCGGCTAAAAGAGATTGCGGCCGGAGACCTCTCTAAATCAGTTCCCCAGGGAGTTTTGCAGCGCCCTGACGAATTAGGTGATTTGGGAAGATCGATTGAAGAAATGAATGGCGGTCTGCATAAGATTATTGGCCAAATATCTCTAATGGCCGATGAGATAGCGGCTTCCACTCAGCAGATGTCAGCAGTATTTCAAAATATATCTGCTGACATGGAGGAAGTATCTGCAGCCACTGAGGAAATATCTGCTGGGCTTGAGGAAGTGTCGGCTACCGCTCAGGAACTAAATGCCTCCTCAGAGGATGTGGGTGCAACCGTAGCAACTCTGGCAGAACAGTCTGCAGCCGGTTATGAACAGGCTTTCAGAATTGCCAATCGGGCTGCCGAAGTACGCACCAGGGCAGAAAAGGCGCGTGCTGATACCATTGAGCTTTATAAAGATAAACAGGTTAAAGTGAAAAATGCCATTAGTGAAGCCGGCATTATTA
>JBLNAA010000030.1:0-5724 GCA_050259135.1 Methylocystaceae bacterium
CTTGTTTTGGTTATAATACTAAAATATAATATATGGACTGAGTAAACTGAATAGTCGCAAGGTCGTATTTGGCCTTGAGGAAAGTCGGAGCTCCACAGGGCAGAATGCTGGGTAACACCCAGTGGGGGCGACCCTAAGGATAGTGCCACAGAAACAAACCGCCTGTTCGTACAGGTAAGGGTGGAAAGGTGAGGTAAGAGCTCACCAGCAGTCAGGCGACTGATTGGCTCGGTAAACCCCATTCGGAGCAAGACCAAATAGAGGAACTATGGAGTTGCCCGCTCCGTTCCCGGGTAAGGTCGCTGGAGGAGCCGGGTGACCTGCTTCCTAGATAGATGACTATTCTCGACAGAACTCCGCTTACAGGTTTGCTCAGACCTTATTCAATTAACCTTTATCAAAGGCCTTAGGGCATTTGATAAATCATCATCAGGCCGCCCGCAAGAGGGCGGCCTTGGTGTTTATAAGGGGACATTCCTCTCCCCGTTTTTGCCGCAAAGCGAAACAAAAGCGAAAATGTGAGAAGTGTGTCCCCTAACCTTAGCTGACATACCTCACACCTCTGACTGCTCCATGCCAGCTGCATTTAACAATAAATTTTTTATAGTATACCCCGATAACAAATAAAAGCTGGCCTATAAGGCCAGCTTTTATCAAAAGCACCGCATTTTAATGCTTATTTTTTCTTTGCAGGTTTTGCCGGTTTGGCAGCCTTGGCAGCTTTGCCACCCTTTTTGGGGGCCGCGGGAGCTACTGCATCTTTGAGAGCTTTGCCAGGCTTAAAAGCGGGAACCTTGGTGGCGGGAACTTCGATTTCTTCCCCGGTTGCCGGGCTAATAACCTTGCGGGCCTTGCGGTCGCGTACCTCAAATGTGCCAAAGCCAATGATTTGAATTTTGTCACCACCAGCTAAAGCAGCCTGAATAACATCAAGAGTTGCATCTAAAACCTTAACTGCATCCTTCTGAGTTACTCCGGCCTTCTCCGCCAAAGCCTTTACAAGTTCCGTTTTGTTCACCACGTAATCCTCCCTTGTATAGATTTTCCTATTATCTTTCCGCAGAAACCTCGTAATTCCTTCTTTTTTAGAGGACCAAATTAACTTTTTTTTCATGTAATTGGCCCCGGGGCAGGGAATCACTGAGAATCCTGCATATCAACCCCTAAATTACGGGGTTTTTCCTCGGCTAGTCACTATTATAACCCAAAATTCCGGCATGTAATACATATTTTTTATTAAAAATCCCAAATTACCTTGGTTTTTACCGATCTAACCTGCCTGAACCCAGATCAGTCTATTATTTCAATAATAGAAATACTGCGGTTTTCATTCAAATTATAAAATTTCTCACCCACCTGAACCATTGGCCGGGTGGGTGCTGTCGGCGGTATATAGATTACCATGCCGACTTCACCATTAGAAAGGCGAACCTTGTTTCCGACATAGAAATTGGCTACGCGATCATAAAATGTTTTTGCTGCCCGGGGATCGAGCTTGCCAAAGCTTTCTTCCCAAAGAATTTCTGCCGCGTTATAAGGTGAGCGTTTATTAGCATAGCTGCGTGAGCTGGTGATCGCATCATAAACATCTGCTACCGCTACTATTCTGGCATACAGACCGATATTTTCACCGCTAATACCTAATGGATACCCGCTGCCATCCAATCGCTCATGGTGACAATAAATAGCTTCGGCAATATCTTTGTTAACCCAATTCCAGTTTTTCACCATATCATAGCCAAGCTGAGGATGCTGCTGGATAACCAGGAACTCCTCTTCGGTAAGCGTTCCCGGTTTATTCAGGATATGGTTCGGTATCTTTACCTTACCAATATCATGGAGGAACCCGGCAGTACCCAACTCTTGGACCTGGGTACGGTCAAGTTTCAGCCAACGGCCAACCAGAATGGACAACAAAGCCACATTGATCGAATGAACGAAAAGATAGTCATCCTTTTCCTTCATCAGACGCATTTGACGGAATAAGTCACCTTCATCAAATACCTGCTCAACCAGGGTATCAACGGTGGGGATAACCTCATCTTCCATCAGGGCCCGCCCCAGTTTAGCTTCTAACATAAAAGCCTTGACCGTGTGAACTGAGCTATCATAAACAGAAGTAAAACCCTGGGTAGTGTGTGGTTTGGAGCTATCGTATATATAAACCGAGTCAATTTTCTTATCCCGAAGATAATCAAGATGGGCTTGCGTTAATTGGGTACCTTTGGGTAAAAGCAATTGTCCATTATAAGAGTACAAATCTCTCCCCAATACAATTCCCGGACGTAATGAGCTAACTGACAACCGGTTCAAAATTCGCCCCCCCTTCAACAAAAGTTACACTTCGACAAATGCTTCGTTAAGTCCTTTTTTGTGTATTTATATTTCGTATATTAAAGGATTTTAAAGAGCAGTTCTTCCCGATAAGGGAACACCTGAAGCGTATCTGGGAAAGAAACCTTTAACTCATTTGACAGAAGTGCTATTGCTTCCCGTTCCAACCCGTCATGCCCGGCGTCAATCAGATTTAGGCCCAGACTTAAGGCCTCCTGCGCTTCATGATATTTTATATCACCGGTTATTAGAACATCAGCTCCAGCTGCCGCTGCTTCTGCAATCATACTGGCCCCACTGCCTGATACTACCGCCGCCCGGTTTATCTTCCGCTCAATATCACCGGCTATACGAACTTCACTGATATTAATATTCTTTTTAACCTGAGCTGCCAATTCTCCCAAAGTTATTTCGACAGCCAACTGACCATAGCGGCCATAACCGAAACCAGCCGCCGGCTGCTGCAGAGAATAAACTTCATATGCCATTTCCTCATAGGGATGAGCAGCTCGCAGATCATTGATACATTTATCCAAAATATGGCCGCTGACAATACTTTCGAGACGATATTCCTCAACCTGCTGCAAAACTCCTTCCTGGCCCAGGAAAGGCCGGGTTCCCGGGCCGGGCAGAAAAGTACCTTCACCGGGAGCAGCAAAGCTGCAATGACTGTACTCTCCAATATGACCGGCACCAGCTGCTGCCAGCGCCTCTCGAACCGGATGTAAATGAGTGGCAGGTACATAAACCACCAGTTTATAATAGGGCTGTTTTATTACTTCACCAAAGACCTGGGGGTTCAATATACCCAGCTTTCTGGCCAGATGGCTGTTGAGGCCATCGGGGGCGCGATCAAGGTTAGTGTGCAGGGAATAAACTGACATGCCGCAGGAACAAAGCTGCCTGATCAGACGTCCCTGAGGATGATCGAAGCATATATGTTTAAGGCCGTTGAAAATCAAAGGGTGGTGCGTAATTATCAGCTGAGCACCGACCTCCTCTGCCTGCTTAACCGCTGACATGGTGCAATCCAATGCCACCAACACTCCGGTAACTTTCTCATTTCCCGCACCTAATTGTAATCCGCTGTTGTCCCAGCTGGCAGCCAAGCTGGGCGGATATTTTTGTTCCAAAGCCCCGGTTATCGATGCTACCGTTAACACTCGTTCAGCACCCCCTTGAGTTTTTCCAGCCCCAGTTCAAGCTGCTGCCGCTGCTCTTCAACCTGCGTCCGTGATGATCGGGCCATATTCGTTAGACGATTATTATACTTGCGGTACCACTGCCGCAGATAAAAACAATTATCGTACTCACCAGGATGTTTCAGCACATATGGTCCGACTTCTGCTTCCAGATCAGTCAAATCATAAGGCCTGCCCATTCTGGTTCCGACTTCCAGGATAATAAAACATCCCGCCCCTTCCCTTACCGTACGTTCACGCAGGATAGGATAACCTGAGCGGGATAAAAACTGGCGTAATGGTTTAAAAACATTCATCGGCTGCAGCAGCAACCGTTCATAACTCGGTAATTTGGCCTCAGCGGCCTGCAGAATTTCTGCCATGGTCTGACCACCCATCCCGGCAATACAAACAGTAGCAACCTCACCCGGCTTCAGCGGCTCCAGTCCATCTCCCAGGCGGAAATCGCACTTATCCAGCAGACCCCACCGGGTAATCATATTCTTTGCTCTTTTGAGGGGCAGGGGGTTAATATCGGTCACCACCACCTGCGGACAGCGACTGCTGACCAATAAGTCAACCGCCAGCCAGGCATGGTCCGAACCAATATCAGCAAGAGATTTCCCTGCAACAGCCCAATCCGCAAGAGCTGATATACGCGGTGAAACAGTATCCACCAGGCACCTCCTACATACCCAACCAAGCGGCAGCCCATACCAGCAAAGGCAATACCAATAATCCAGGCAGGGCATTGGCAATACGTATCTTGGTAAGGCCGATCAAATTAAGCCCGATACCCATTATCAGTACCCCGCCCCAGGCATTAAGATCAGCCATTAAAACTGGCGTTGCCAGTGGTTTGACCAGTCCGGCAGCCAGCGTAATCGCCCCCTGATAGAGAAGAACCGAGATAGCGGAAAACGCTACTCCGATACCCATGGAAGCGGCAAACAGCAGGGAAAAAACACCGTCCAGCATAGATTTAACCAAAAGAATTTGATGATTACCCGTCAGGCCATCTTCAATGGAACCAAGGATAGCCATGGCGCCGGTACAGAACAATATGGACGCGGTTACAAAGCCCTCCGATATGCGATCTTGTCCCAGCCTTGCCTCCAGTTTATCTCCCAGTTTAATAAGCCCGGCCTCCACCTGCCACCATTCACCCAGTATGCCCCCCAGGGCTAACGCTAAACCGACAACCACCAGGTTATCGGCTTTTAATCCATACTGGATACCAATCAATATTACCAGTAAACCTAATACTTTTTGTACCGTATCTGACATGTTGTCGGGCAGACCACGCCGGATCAGGTAGCCTAAAACAGCAGCAATTGCAATAGCTCCTGCATTAATAATTGTTCCCACCACAGTAGCCTCCTTAATTACTTACCAGCCAGCGATTACGTCCAGCTAAGATTGTTGATCGTACTGCCGGGCCTGCTCGGTAAGTAAATAAGAAAAGGCGGCAACCAGGGCAATACCATTTTCTTTCAGAAACTCCTGATCAGAGGTGTGTCCATGGCCTCTTTCATGCGCTATCCGATCCGCGATTTTTACCAGTTGTGCTCCCATAACTGAACTAATCGGAATCCAAGCCTGGAGCGGCACCATCGTACCTTCTACCGGCAGCAGGCGAGCCAGGAAAAAGTCACCCCGGCACATCGGATCCCGCCTTAAAGAAGTCACATTCATCGTCTTCTTAAGGACTAAGTCACGAACGGTACAATCCGCGCCTTCAGATTCTATCACTTTATAAATTGAAACATAGCTGTCCAGCAGATTTTGCAAGCCGGTTCGTTCTGCCGGACCTAACTCCTTTACCACCTGAGCAAACATCTGAGCTACACTATAATCTCTCTCATTCAACCGGGCATCTAACAAATACCACTGAGTGAAAAACTCTCCATATAAATTGGCTAATTCATCCGAACCCATTGAGTTACTGCTTTGCAGGAAATTTTCCAGGGAGTCCTCATAATGCTGCTCCTGCTCACCCAGACGTATCATCTCCATCATGGCTTCCATCAGATCGCGGTAAACCCGAATCTGATCCTGCAGATCGAATGCATCCCATTCCGTATCGATAAAGAAGGCAACCCCATCCATTGTCAGCGGGTAACGACGATAATAGGCATAAATCAGATCCAGATTACGATCAAGAACCTCGGGATCAATTTGAGCAAAAGCCGCACCTGCTTCGACTTCC
>JBLNAA010000031.1:0-2654 GCA_050259135.1 Methylocystaceae bacterium
TACTCTGTAAACGTTGTGTGGACGCCTGTACAGTCATCCAGTCGGTCAATGCCCTCGGGGTTGAGAACCGCGGCCATCATGCCATGGTAGTACCGTCAATGGGCAAAGATCTGATTGAAAGCCCCTGTGTAATGTGCGGTCAATGTATCCATGCCTGTCCGGTGGGTGCTATCAATGAAGTCGAGCAGCTTGACGAATTTCTGGCCGCGGTAGCGGATCCTGATACCGTGGTGGTGACCCAGATCGCACCCGCCATCCGGGTAGCTATGGCCGAAGCTTTGGGTTATACGACCGGTTCTATGCCGATGGATCAATTTGTTACCGGACTGCGCAAGCTGGGCTTTGATTATGTCCTGCATACGAATTTTACCGCTGACCTCACCATTATTGAGGAAGGCAACGAGCTGTTACAGCGGTTAGGCAACGGCGGGACTCTGCCGATGTTCACCTCCTGCTCACCAGGCTGGATCAATTTCTGTGAGACTTTCTATCCTGATCTGCTGGATAATTTATCTACCTGTAAATCACCGCAGCAGATGTTTGGCTCACTGGCCAAAACCTACTGGGCTGATAAGATGGACATCGCCCCGGCCAAGATTTATTCAGTATCCATCATGCCCTGTACCGCTAAGAAGTTTGAGGCATCCCGCCCCGAGATGAATGCCAGTGGCTATCGTGATGTGGATCTGGTACTGACCACCCGCGAGGTCGGCCGGTTGTTCAAGATGATGGGAATTGACCCGACTAAACTTCCGGGTTCCGACTTTGACTCCTGGATGGGCAAATATACGGGTGCAGCCGTTATCTTTGGTGCCACCGGCGGGGTTATGGAAGCTGCCCTGCGTACGGTTTATGAAGTGGTAACCAAAAGAACTCTGGAGAATGTCGACTTTGTCGCGGTTCGCGGTATGGAAGGCATTAAAGCAGCGGAAGTTGATCTTGATGGCACCGTGGTTAAAGTAGCGGTTGCCCATGGCTTGAGCAATGCCCGCCAGCTGATGGATGAAGTACGGGCGGGTAAATCTCCCTATCATTTCATCGAGATTATGGCTTGTCCCGGAGGATGCATCGGCGGCGGCGGCCAGCCTCTGACCAAGAGCAATGCCAAGCGGGCAGTCCGTATCAATGCCATCTATGAAGAAGATGCCGGATTGCCGATCCGTAAGTCGCATGAAAACCCAGAGGTTACCACGATCTATGAAGATTTCCTGCATGAGCCGCTGGGACACAAGTCACATGAGCTTTTGCATACCCATTATCATGCCAAGCATAAAGCTTTTATTTAAGGTTTAAGTAAGTTATTAAGGCCGCCATTCGAATCTCAGAATGGCGGCCTTTTTTTATCCCGAGCAAGTTTATATAGCCTGGGGGGCAGACTACCGTGATGGCAGCCTTCGACTTCGGGAACAATTGCCGCTTGCCTCCTGCCTCATTGGGTACCGCGCCAACAGCACATCCATGTGCTGAGGCGCTCTCGCTACCTCGTGTAGCTCACCCCAATTAGGGGCGTCGGCTTCACAGGTTGTTCCTCGAAGTCTTGGCAAGCGCCACCTTCGGTATTCCACCCCCATGCAAGCATTAAAAAGATACATCTATAAATAATTAAAAGGCCTGTCCCAACGACAGGCCTTTTTTAAGATGAGGTGACAATAACTCTGCTTAATAATAGCTGTTAATAGTATGGTGAATAAGCTGCAAATATTAGTACAACAGTGCGGTGTGTAGTGCCGGGTGTCCTCTTCTCAAACTGAAGATAATTAACTTTAGATCTAAGTGGCATCTCTATAACAATTTTAGGGGGTGGATGCCACTTATAGCAATGAACAAATAGTGGTAAAGGAATCGACAGGATAGCTGTTAACCATTGAATAGAGGAATGATTTGTCATAATCCCGCCCCCAGGCTTCCATGAATCTAACAAAATATTCAGCCCTCAGGGAGTATAATCCTGTTAACACCATAATACCCAATAAATGGAAATAAAAGGGAGGGATATTGGTGGGATGGCAGTTAGAAGAACTTGAGATATATCCTTATGAGTGCCTGGAACGGGAGCGTAAACGCCGGCATGTAAGGCAAAGATCAGTAAAAAGAAAAATTGCTCTGCCGCAAATCAGACTAAATCCCCGGATATTATTACCTGCCTGGGAGACCGCTAAAAGCCTGCTTACGCCAGAAGTGCTCTTGATTTGGGCTGCCTGTTTTGCGCTCAGTCGGGGTTTTATTCTCGGTGAAGTAATGCCTTTTGCTTTTGCTTTTGCTGCTGCCTGGCTGCCAGCCCAGCGTTATCAGCGTCTGGGCGGGTTGCTATTATGTTTCCTTGGTTTTGCCAGTGTTACTACCGGGTGGCTGTTATTAGGAAATCTGCTGACCGCCACTTTGATTGTGTATTTATTACCCCGATTAATACCAGCCCGGCCCAGCAGTTGGATTGTCAAACCTTTATTGGTCGCCTTGTTGGTATTCGTCGGGAAAAGCAGTATAGTTGCTCTCTCAAATCCCACATTTTATCGGATTATGGTCTACAGTTTTGAGGCATTGATGGCCGGAGTACTGACTTTTGTTTTCATGATCGCCTGGGAAGCCTGGCAGGAGAAGAAAAGTATTCAGGAATATTCCTATGAAGAAATGACAGCGCTGGCGATTCTGGTGGT
>JBLNAA010000032.1:0-18785 GCA_050259135.1 Methylocystaceae bacterium
GAACCAAAAATGTCTCTTAATATTTATTGCACTCTTTATACTGGCGAGCTTTACGCCTCCAGCTAGCGGTCAAACAAAATCCGGATCTTATCCTGAGCCCAAAGCCAAAGCGGCTGTGTTAATGGACGCTGCTTCCGGGCGGGTACTATATGCGAAAAATAGTCACGATCATCTTCCACCGGCCAGTCTGACTAAGATAATGACTGGTCTGCTGGTCGCCGAAAATGGGAAACTTGATCAAAAAGTAAGCATCAGCAAACATGCCGCCCAGACTCCGGAAGCGACTATCTACCTGCAGGCCGGTGAAGTCCTGACTCGCCGCCAACTGCTATATGCCTGTATGCTCCATTCAGCTAATGATGCTGCGGCAGCCCTGGCTGAAAGCGTCAGCGGCAGCCAGAATAAATTTGTCAACCTGATGAATCACCGGGCTCATCAACTGGGAATGAAAGATACCCATTATCGGAATCCCCATGGCCTTAATGCCTATCGGCATTATACTTCCGCTTATGACCTGAGCCTGGTATCCCGGCAGGCACTTGCCAACCCCACCCTGCGTAAGGTGGTGGCTACCAAAAGCACCACCATACCTTGGTCCGGTCATAGCAATGACCGGCTGATTATTAATCACAATCGCTTGTTGAACCGTTACCCCGGCGCCATCGGGGTTAAGACCGGATATACCAAAGAAGCTGGCAATTGTGTAGTAGGAGCCGCCCAGAGGGGAAACCTGGTCTTAATCGCGGTCGCCATGAATTCTCCCCAGGTATATCAGGACTTGATGCAGATTTTGGATTACGGTTTTGCGCATTACCAGCTGATCAAGATTAAAGAAGCCGGGCAGGTAGCGGCCACCGTTAAGGTACTGCACGGTGAAACCAGCACGGTTACTGCCCAATTAAGCAGTGATCTGGCGGTAGCTTTAAAACCCGGTGAAAAGCCTCAGGTTACTTATAAGCTGTTCCCAGAAAAAAAAGTATCTGCTCCGGTTAAAACCGGGCAAATACTCGGTAACTGTAAAACCTATATTAATGGGGAGGAAATTGGGCAGTCCAATTTGGTTGCCGCTGAAGCTGTGGCTAAAGCCAGCTCTCATCCTCGGAAATCCTCGATCATACCTTGGATAACCGGTTTAATTTTTACAATTCTGCTGTTTTTGCTGTTCTTGAAAGTAAAGTCTAAATAGGTCTGTTATTTCACGGCCGGCATGTGTTGGGTTACACAGTGAATCCCGCCGCCCCATTGGTTGATATTCTCAGAATCAACACCAATTACTTTGCGCCCGGGAAATATCTTGGCAAACTGCTTAAGAACCTGTGCTTCGGTAGTCTTTAATATCTCAGCCCTTCCTGGATGCCAATAGGTCTGGACCAAAACCGCTCCATCGGTTAAAGCGTAATTTAGATACGTGCGCACTGGTATCTTGCCGGTGGTATTAGCCTCTGCATAAAGGGTGGGCGGCATCGGTAGGCGGATAATTTTCAGGGGCCTGCCATCTTGATCGGTTGCTCCCTGAAGAATCCGGTAATTTTCTTCCAAACGCCGATAAGATTCTTGAGCGGTTGGGCTGGCATAGCGATCACTCTCCAGTATCTGTGCCAGAAGCACTGTATGAGGATCGGCAAAACGGGCAATTTCATTGATATGGCCGGTGGTTATTTGATCATCTTCAGCCAAACCTTTTTTCAGCCATATCATCTTCTTAATTCCTAAAACCTTCCCGTACTCGGCGGCTATTTGTTGCTTGCTCAGGTTGGGGTTGCGCCTTAATACCACTGATTCGGTTGTCATCAGAGTGCCCTGGCCGTTTGATTCAATCGCTCCGCCTTCACTGATTAACGGACTATTTATAATTGGTAAACCCAGCAGATTGGCGGTTCGGACATCTACCAGGGCTTCATTTTCCACATAATCAGGGCTACCGCCCCGACTGTAATTATTGAAGCCAAAGTTGACCACCCGAAGCTGGTTACCCGGCCCTTTAACGAAAATCGGCCCTACATCCCGTGCCCAAATTGAGGCGTGGCTGATAACATAATACTTAACTGATTTGCTGTTTACTCCACTGGCCGACAGGGCCTTATCGATGGAACTTATCTCATCATTGCTGGCAGCCATGATATTTACAGTGGTAAAGGGAGCCAGTCCTTTAATTATCTGCACCATAACCGGGCTTACTGGTCGGTCATTGCTATCATAAATTGACGATGGCCACATTAACCAAATTGCCTGCTGTTTCTCAAATTCGCCAGGAAAGCGAAGGGAGGCTTGTCCACTGTAATTATAGTTTAAGGGTTTGGTGGGTGACTTCTTTTGGCAGGCCCATGTATTTAACATCAGGATGGAAGTGGTCAGCAATAATGCCAGCCATTTGACTTTCCTCATTTCATAATCACTATCCTCTGCTCATAATTAAGGATAGCTTTCCCCAGGTTAACTAGTTCCTTCCCCCCAAAACTCTCAGAAAATTAAGCTGGGGATCGGCAGCGCCCTGCAGTTCACATTTTTCGTTTTTCAGCAGTTTAATATAGTCGATAATGTCCAGGGTAATCCGCTCTCCCATACAGATAACCGGAATGCCTGGCGGGTACGCCATTATCATTTCGCCAGCAATTTCGCCCACACAATCATCCAGAGCCAATAGCTTCTTATGACTGTAAAAAGCATCACGCGGCGTAACAATCATTTCCGGACAGATGGGGATCGTGTGGGGGTTAGCTACTTCCACCAAATCATATTGACTCACGATCTCCTGCAAGGCCTGGATTAACCTCTCGACATCATGTCGGTTTTCATGCAGTGATAAAATAGCCAGCGTGTTAAATAAGTCTGAAAGCTCCATTTGAATGTTATACTCATCACGCAGCCTTGATTCTAATTGGTAACCGGTGCAGCCTAATTGGCGAACATTGATCCCCAGTTTAGTCTCATCAAAGCCAAAACTACCCGGCGAGCCTATTAAATCACGGCCAAAACAGTATACTCCCTCGATAGCATTAATTTCGGCTCGAGCCCAACGGGCCACCGCGAGGGTTTCCGCCAATAGTTCTCTTCCCTGCAGGGCTAATTGCTTACGGGCAACATCCAGAGAACACATCAAGAGATAGGAAGCACTTGAGGTATAGGTCATATTAAGAACAGCCGCTATCCGTTCCGGGGCAATTTTTGATCCATTAGCCAGTAAAACTGAGCTCTGGGTTAGAGAGCCCGCGGTTTTATGAATGCTGGCAGCACTCATATCGGCCCCGGCTTCCATGGCAGTAATGGGGAAGTCGGGATGAAATCCCATATGGGCACCATGGGCCTCGTCAACCAAGACCGCCATATTATGCTGATGGGCCAGATCGACGATTTGCTGAAGGTGAGAAGTATAACCATAATAGGTGGGATTGATCACAAAAACTGCTTTAGCGTGGGGATGCTGCTGGATGGTCTTTTTTAAATTTTCCACGCTGACCCCCATGGCAATTCCCAACTGTTTGTTAAACTCGGGCTGCAGGTATACCGGAATCGCACCACTCAGGATGACTCCGCCGATAGTTGATTTATGGGCGTTGCGCGGGAGAATAATCTCGGTTCCGGGTTCACAGGCACTCATAATCATGGTCTGTACCCCGGAAGTAGTACCATTGACCAGCAGATAAGAACGATCAGCACCAAAAGCCTGCGCCATCAGGAACTGGGCATCCCGGATAACTCCGGATGGATTATTGATATAATCCAGCTCCCGCATGCCGTTGACATCCATACTAACTGCTCTAAAGCCCATATATTCCAGGAGTTCCGGTATTCCCTGTCCCTGTTTATGCCCGGGAACATGAAAGCGGACCACCTCGGCATCCACATATTTTTTTACCGCATCAAACAAGGGGGTTTGGGTTTGATCCATTAATCTGCTCCTAATCCATTGGCTATGATAGGAGCATAGTATGCGGGTAACAATGAGAAGTGTTACTGTCTGGTAAATCCGCAAATTAAAAATGGCGAGATTACCTCATACTCGCCATTGTATCGTCCTATGAATGTTATTTGCCTACTTCAATCAGATAGGGCAGCGGATCGTAATAACTCTTGCCCAACTGCTTTATCATTGAGGTTCCATTAGCCTGAGTCAGGGTAACCCAGGACTTTATTACCCCGCCATCCATCCCCTCAACTACAACTCTTTCTTCTCCTTTCGGCAGCTGGTAATTGGCACGGTAGACTTTGCGGGTTTGGTAAGTTCGCAGCCACTGATGATGCCATTCTACCTGGGGGGGCTGCGATTGGCCATAAAATGCCATGTACAGGCGGTTATCCACTCCCTGAGCCCAAATTAATAGGGGGGCGTTGGTTGTATTTTTAAATTTGTAATCCTTGACCCCGAAGGATACCGTGGCATCCTGCCCATAAGGCACATAAGGCACCGGCATGCGATGCGGATAACGCTCGATAATTGGCAGATTACTTAAAACCGTGACATTATATAGGGTGGAAGCTATTTTACATACTCCACCTCCGACACAGGTTTTAACACTCGATCCGAGATAAGCTGGCCCCATTCTAAATCCTCGTCCCCAGGAATAGGGGCCGATCTTTCGATTTTGCGAGAAGATCTCACCGGGAGCCACCACGGTTCCCTTAAGATATTGAGCTCCGAGATGAACATTGGACTCTTCGCCGGGCAGCGGGTCTTTTAAAACGGTACAAAATGAGGCCATAAGTATACGGGCATCAACTTTCTCCTGCACTGCCAGGAACTCCTGATCATTCTCCCAGGGTAAAACCGCCGGTATCCCTGACTTGACTAATAACGTTGGTTCCGATGATGCTTTTTTATGCGGTGAACTATTAGTTGAAGTTTCGGCTCCTTTTAAGGTCGGTTTCTGGTTTATAGAATTTTTCTGACAGCCTGTCAATAGGATAACAACAGAAAGTAATAAAACTACCGCACTCTTCATCTTAAACTTAATCACGATTTAACACCTTCACCTTGCTAATTTCACAGCATTGCCTCTCTTAGTATGGCTGTTTGAGATCGAGAGTATAGCTCCTGGGAGGTTTAATTCTATGGTTTTTTGGTGGGCATTGTTTGCGATGATTTGCTGGGGAATAGCACCGATATTGGCCAAAATGGGTCTGGCTAATGTCAACCCGGTTGCCGGTCTGGTATTGCGTACCCTGGTCGCTGCTACGCTGGTTACCAGCTGGGTTGGTTTGACCGGAAACTTTGAGGATGTTCGTTTTATCCCAGTTAAAAACTGGATTTTGATCACCGGTGAAGCTATTTTAGCCACCCTGGTCGGTGACCTGGCTTATTTTTTTGCTATTAAAAACGGAGATGTGTCACAGGTCAGTTTTATTGTCTCCAGTTCCCCCTTAATTACTATGATCGCCGCATCCCTGATCCTGGGTGAGCATATTACCATGCTTCGTATCGTCGGCGCCTGCTATATTCTGATTGGACTGTTGATGTTAAGGTGATCTTGATTTCGGGCTACATACCACATAAATACTTTCAAAAAGCTAGCTTCATAACATCTTACAAAAAATAATTCTCAACTGGGCCAAAGATTTAAACTTACTGACAAAGATCTGGTCCACGCCATTTAAAATGCTTATACATCTTAAAAGTATCTTTATTTGTTTTATCTAATTAATTGGCCTTCCAGTTCCCTAACCCGTTCGGTTAGGCTGGCCAAATCCTGTTGAATCTGATTGGCTTCAATAATGGCCGCCACACCCGCCCTTTGGGCAACAATAGCTAAAACTCCGGCACCAATGGTCTCCAACAGGTAACCTAATACTTCTAAATACAGCAGATTATCTGTACTGCTGGTAATGGCGGTAACCAAAGCTGCCACCATCAAAGTCAGCTGTCTGCTGTTTTCATTCGAACCCAGATCCATTAACTGATTTCCTTATAACCTGCTTTTATATATGATATTTGGATGCTTAAGTCCGGGTTCCGATATCTTAAATAACAATATTTTCCCCCAGCCGGGAAGAATTATAAATAAAAAGCCGCTGCCAGGGTGTATCCCCCGGCAGTGGCTTCCCAATTATTTACCCTGCCATCTGGCGACACTCTTCCGCACATTCCTGGCAGATCTTGGCACAATCCTGGCAGTGCTGATCCTTAAATTTGCTACATTCCTGGGCACAGCTGCCACACATCTGGGCACACATAGCACAGAATGACTTGGCCATGGGACTGTTGGCCGACATCAGCTTAACCGCCAGAAAACACATATCAGCACATTCCTCCAGATGATGAATACACATTGTTCTTGCCTGAACATCTGCCTCTTTAAGACAAGCTGCAAAACACTCTTCGCAAGCCCGGGCACACCTTTGACACAAATCAATACAAACATCCATATCTTTCGGTGAGGTTTGCAAGATACCCATTTTAAGCCTCCTTAAGTTTTGGCTCTAGTTTACAGATAACTCCGGCTTTATATTCCTCTGCTTAACCGCGATATTTAAATATTGCCTTCCCGGCTGAGGTTCTTTAGCCTATTACTTAAGGTTTAAAATTGGATTTGGTGGGAGGAGAGTAGTCTGATGAAGTTTAATACGGCACTCTGGCTGAGCCTGGTGCTATTTACTATTCATAACCTGGAAGAATACTTTACTATGGCCAGCTTTTTTAAGACCCATTTACATCAAATTCCCCCCCTGGCAGCACGATTTGCCAAACCAATACCGAATGATTTGTTTATAATGATGTTGGTTCTTATCAGCATTCTAGCCATTGGCTTAATCTATGCCGGAGTTAAAGGCGGACCTAACAGTCCCGGCATGTTTGGCGCAATGATGCTGGTAACCGGAGGGTTGTTCGTAAACGGGCTGCACCATCTGGCTATTACTTTGTACTTTGGTGATTACTCACCCGGGGTCATCACCTCAATAGGGTTATTTATACCCTATTCAATATATCTTTGCCGTCAAGCCGTCATTGAACATTATATTAAGCCCCGACAGTTGGGCTGGAGCTTAATCACTGGTACCGCACTGATAATGCCACTCATTTTACTTACCAGGTCTTTAGCCTCTTTCTTACTGACGCTTTAAATAATATAAGCGAGCCTTTAGTTATGGTTCCAACCCAAGTCAAAAATGCCCTGCCTTTCCAATAAAGCAGGGCACTTTCTGTTTGTTTACTCAGTTTTAACCAGCACTCTCACTTTAAAGGACATACTCTTTCGGCGGATTGCCGGAAAAATCAGCGATAACTGCTTTAGCCTCATCAAGATAGAATATCTCAAAGGTTGGATTTTCTGCTGTCTTGTAAAGAGATCTTACCAGGTCACTGGCGGCGATTATCTTACGTTTAAGTTCAATTGCATCTAAAAATACGGCTTTACCACTCAGTCTGAGCCAAGCAAATGAAGGGCTGGCCACACAAATTTCCACATATGGATTTTTACTTATCTGCTGGTACACATCTTTTTGGTTGCTGGTACAGAAAAATAGCTTGCCGTCCTGCTCGATCATAAACTGAAATGGGCGTACTTTCGGCTTAGCATCCAACCCTATGGTAGCAAAATACTGTACTGGATTAGCGGATAAAAACTCTGCGACTGCATTCATCTTGATCTTCCTCCTCATACTCTGATTGTAATCCCCGGTGTATGAAATTATAATAGAGCCTATAGTACCCGCCGTAAAGTAAGCACTTAAAAGTGCTATAGTAACCCATTGGATACCATTGAATAGAATGGGGATTTGATGATGCCTAAAGAACTGCCTGCTTGCCCGGTAGAGATAACTTTACTGCTGATAAGTGACCGTTGGAAGGTATTGATTATTAGGGATTTAATGGAGGGAACACGGCGATTTGGTGAGCTTAAGAAATCGGTGAATGGGATAACGCAAAAGGTTCTGACCCAAAATCTCAGGACTATGGAAGAAAGCGGATTACTTACCAGAAAGGTCTACGCCGAGGTACCTCCCCGAGTTGAATATACCCTTACCGAGACTGGCTACAGCCTTAAGCCAGTCCTTGATTCCATGGTTAGCTGGGGTTTGGAATATAAAGCCAGAAACTCCGTTTAATAAATCTCTATTTGCTTCTAATGTTTTTCATAATAAACCCGCTGGCCGGCCAGGTTGGTATTCTGACCCGGCTGTAACTCAGGTCCTGTTTGGGAACTTGGTATCGTATATGGTTAACCAGAAAATCAGCACTGGTTTTAATAATCTCCACCGTAATACCCTCGCCCGGACAACGATGCCCTTGAGTGGGATCACCACCGCCCTGCGGGATGAAATCAAACTGGCGGTTTTTTCTTGATTTAAATCGTCCCGGCTGGAATTCGTCCGGATCTTCCCATAACTGAGGGTCGTGATTGGTTCCGTAAATATCAAGCAATACCAGCATTCCTTCCTGAAACTCGTACCCGTTCCAGACAAAATCTTTCCGTACTCTGGCTCCCAGAAAAGGAGCAAACGGATAGTAACGCCGTACTTCCTGGGCGAATGCTTCCAATTCCCAATTGTTGCCTGATATTAGCTGCTCTTTACATCGGGGATGCTCACACAAGGCCAAAGCCGAAAAAGTTATGAAGTTTGAAATAGCTATCATGGGCCGTATAAAATTTATCAGTTCAATAGCTGCCGTTCGGGCATCCAGCAGATTCCCATTAAAATCCCTATGGCGCGCCATCGCATAAAGGGCGGATTCCTGATCAACTTCCATTGTGCCGGCCCTGGCATTTTCCACTAACTCTCTCAGCCACATCTCGGTTCTGATACGTACAGCCCGAGCCTTCCAATACCGAGGGCCGACTGCCCCAAAGGTATTAATCATAATACTAAAATCATCTGCCCGCTGGCTTATTTCACCTTCTGTCAAGGGGACCCCGGCCCACTGGCAGGCAATTCGGCACAATAGATCTTTAGCTTCGTTCAATAAAACAATCCTTTCCGCGGCTTCCCAGCGGATGATCAAAGACAGCCAACCCTCCATCGCTAAATCAGCTAAGTACTTTTGTTTAACCGGTGCCATCAGCAGTGAAGTAAAGAGACGCTTACGGTGAAGGTGCTCTTCCCCGTCCAAAGTCTGTATCGCCCCTACGCCGAATGCAGTCTTTTGAATTCGCCCAGGGATAGCACCCTGGCGTTGAAAGAGCTCGGGATTATAGAAGAGCCGGGCTGCTTCTTCTCCGCTCATACAAACGGTTTTCTGTCCCATTAACCGGGTTTCAAAATAATTTGATTGATGCTGTTCTACCCGGTTTTTAATAAACAAATATCCTTCCCTGATCAGGTCAATGGTGCTATCAAGTGTTTTCTCTTTGGTAACTCGCCGGTATCTAGCCATTCTGCCGACTTCCTTATCTAAAAATTTATCATCTCCTAGTTTGCTCGAAACAGAAGTGTCTAAAACCAACAGTTAATTAAATTAACCATCAGAAAAATAAAAATACCCGGTAACCTTATGGTTACCGGGCACTCTCAGATGTGAAAGTTAATTAAGGTTAACCAGGCTCTCGGATGGGATCTTTAAGCCTTAGGGAAAATCATCTTAGACCCATTAGTTGAGATGGGCAGCATATTCCGGACGAAAATGCTGCAATGTGGTTAATATCGGAGATGGCGCTGCCTGACCCAGTCCGCATAAACAGATTTTAGTCATGATGCTTCCCAGGCGCTCAAGCTGTTGCAGATCAGCCGCTGATCCATGTCCATCGTTCAGCCGCTCCATCATCTCGTGGAGTCGGGTGGTGCCTTCACGGCAGGGAGTACATTTTCCGCATGATTCATGGGCAAAGAATTTGCTTATGCGGGTAACCACATCAACGATATCACGGGTTTCGTCCATTACAAATACTGCCCCTGAACCCAGAACCGCACCTATGCCGACCATGGAATCGAAATCAATACTGGTATCGAGCAGGTTCTCCGGGATAAATCCGCCCGAGGTGCCTCCCACCTGAATCGCCTTAAACTTCTTGTTATTACGGATACCACCGCCGAAATCATAGATTACCTGACGCAGCGTGGTATTGGTAGGGACCTCGATACAGATACGATTGCTGACATCACCAGTAAGTGTCAGTACCTTGGTGCCGGGATAAGAACCGGCGCCGATTCCCTTATACCAATCCGCACCTTTTTCCAGGATAGGCACAACAGCAGCAAAGGTCTCAACATTATTAACGATCGTCGGCTTTCCCCATAAGCCCTTGACCGGCGGGAAGGGGGGCTTGAATCTTGGTTCACCCCGGTGACCTTCGATTGATTCGATCAGGGAACTCTCTTCCCCGCAAACGTAAGCACCGGCGCCCATACGGACTTCAACATCGAAGTCACCCAGGACTCCTTTAGCTTTTGCCTGATTGATGGCCTTATTGAGTTTATCCACTACATAGGGGTACTCACCCCGGCAGTAGATATAACCCTTTTTCGCCCCGATAGCATAACCACAGATGGCCATGCCTTCCAGTACGCTTTGCGGGTCATTTTCCAGGATGATACGATCCTTATACGTACCCGGTTCACCCTCATCGGCATTGCAGACCACATATTTCTCGTCGGCCATCGCCCGATAAGAAAAGCTCCATTTTTGTCCGGTATTAAAACCTGCGCCACCGCGGCCTCGCAGACCAGATTTCTTCACTTCTTCAATAAGATTTTCCGGCGACATCCCTCTGGCTTTCTGTAAAGCCTGATAGCCACCCGCCCCCAGATAATCTTCCAGGTTTAACGGATCAATTTTCCCCCAGTTACGCAGTATAATGCGAAGTTCCTCGGCCACAACCTGACCTCCTTTCATATTGGTTTAGCGATATGCACCCAGAATACTTTTCAGTTGGTCTGGTGACACGTCACCATACGGCTGACTGTTGATAGTAAATACCGGAGTCGCCTGACACTGACCAACACACTCCGTAAATTCCAAAGTAAACCTGCCATCGGCGGTAGTCTCACCCATCTTAATACCCAGTTCCTTTTCCAACATGACTACCATCAGATCGGCACCTGCTACATGACAGGGTGCGCTTTCACAGACTCTGATGACATTGCGCCCCCGGGTTCCCACTTTAAAATATGAGTAAAAGGTCGCAACCCCATAGGCTTTGGCCAACGGCATATCAAAAACCTCGGCTGCCGCCGCAATGGCTGCTTCCGGAATGTAACTATACTCCTTCTGCAAGGCATGATAAGCTTCAATGATTCCTCCGGGCAACCCCTGGTAAGAACTGATAATAGCTTTATAATCAGGCAATCTTATGTCACCTCCTTTTATTTAACACGGCACACTTTAAATTCATCCTGCTCAGCAGGTAACAAAGTTTGGTTCCGATCTAACAGAATAATTGAAACCATATCACCCACATTCAGCGGAGAGCTGCCTGCCGGTAAATCAATCAGCGCATTGCAATGCAGCAGGGAGCGTATCATACTTGGTTTTTGTCCCGGCAGTATAAATACCTCCCAGCCCCGTCCGGTAGTCCAGGCTTGTCCCCGGACTAATCGCCGGGTGTTAGCTGGTTTGGGAAAATTATTGACACATCGGGCCTTAACTGCTGGCGGCCAGGGGCTGATACCCTGCAGCAGGCGCAGGGCCGGCGCCGCAAACAGATGATAACCAACCGCACAAGCCCCGGGATTTCCCGATAAGGCCAGAAGCAGGCATCCATTATAGACACCGCACCCGTGATGACTTCCGGGCTGAATATTAACTCCCCAGTACAGTATTTCAGCACCTATCGCCAGCATTAAATTCCACGCATCAGCACTATTTTGGTTATAGGTGCCGCCGGTAATAAGAACTATATCTGCCTTCTTTGCCAGTTCCCGCAGCCGCTCCGGACAGTTATCCTGCACTTCCTCAATAACCATACCTCCTTCTTCACTGACCAGGTTAGTCAGCAAAGGGGTATTGCAGTCACGAGTGAATCCCGGTTGGGGGACTGCCGCATAGGGAACCAGGTTGGCAGCCATCGCCATAACGGCTACTCGGGGGCGCTTTACCACCGGTATCGGGTGGACGCCAGCAGCTGCCAAAAGGGCTATGGTTCCCCAATCCAACGGGGTATAAGCCGAAAGCAGCAGCTCACCGAGTTCAAAGTCCTCACCCACCTGTTTGATGTTACTACCTGATTTAACCCTTTCTTGCAGGCTGATAAGGTCACCCTTCAAGTCCGTTTTCTCTTCCGGTACTACGGCTGCCGTACCCTCGGGAAGTATTCCGCCGGTTAAAACTCGGTAAGCCTGGTTGCGGTGCAAAACCTTATCCTGACTTATTTGGTACCGGCTGCCGATTTCCCCTCCCTGAGCCAATGCCCAGCCATCAACCGCTGACTGCGGCCAGGCCGGCATATTCTGCTGGCAGTACAGATCACGGCTGAGTGTCCGTCCGGCGGCCGTGCTGATCGAAATCTCCTCATCGGCGATGCGAACAACCCGGGAAGCTATTAATTCATGAGCCCTTTCAATACTGACTTCCCTTTCCAACCTTACGGCCTCCATTCTATTCCCAGCCGGACTTGCCAAACGGGCACTGGGGGTAATAACACTCATCACATTCCTCACATAAACCGCCATGCCCCAGGGCAACTATTTCTGAACGGTTTATGATGTCGCCGGCAAAAATGCGCGGCAGAACTAAATCCAGGGTAGTTTTTCGGCTGAATAATGCTCCGCCTGGTACGCCGCAAATGGGTACATGTCCCTGGTAGGCCAGCATAAACTGAGAGCCAGGTAAAACCGGAGCACCATAAAACACTTCACTGGCCCCACTTAACCGGATGGCCCGGGGGGTCTGGTCATCAGCATCAACTGACATTCCCCCGGTAACCAGAATTAACTGGGCTCCTTCCGTGATGAAGTTATTAATTTCATTCGCAATTAGCTGCGAATCATCAGGAACAATTACCTGTCCCAGCCACCGGCCGCCAAAAGGTGCAATTTTCTGCCGGGTCACCCTGGCAAAGCCATCCTTAATCCGGCCCTTGTTGACTTCTGATCCGGTCGTAACTACTGCCACCCAGAGCGGCAGAAAGGGCAGCACCCTGAGCAGAGGCAAAGGCTCAGCGGCCAGCTTTTCAGCCTGAATAAGCAGTTCTGATTCAATGGCTACCGGTACCACTCTGGTACCAGCCACTACTTGACCCTCGCTAACCACCCGATTATTATGCAGGGTGGCAAAAACCAGATCTGCCAAGTTATTTAACCAGTTCAGGCGCTCTACCTGAATCTTAAGCAAGCCATCCAGTTGGGAACGAAGATTGACTTTCCCCTGGCTGGGGGGCAGCCATTCCACCCCTGAACCGGCGGCTGCCTTAGCTATTCGGCAGGCAGCCTCATCCTCATGGACCATACTATCATTGGGCTCCCAGACATAAATGTGTTCCTTACCCAGATCCAATAATCGCGTTAAATCATCGGCGGTGATTACATGCCCGCGTTTAAAGGCTCGGATTTTTGATTGGCCAGGAATAATCTGTGTTATGTCATGACCCAGGGTAAGGCCGATCGCCTCTTCAACCGGAACTTTACGCATGGGTAACCTCCTACAGTTTCTCTATCCGCACCGCACAAACTTTGTACTCACCGGTCCCGGTAATAGGATCCAAGACATGACTGGTCAGGGCATTAGTCGGGGTCGCGGCATAATGGAAAGACATCCAGATAACCCCGGGCTGCACCCGTTCGGTTACTTTCACCGCCGTGGTCACTTCACCGCGCCGGGAAATAACTTTGACCTGGCTTCCGGTCTGCAAACCTAACTTCTCAGCATCGGCCGGATTGACCTCTGCCATTTCCCGATCCCAGACACTGGCGATACGTTCAGAATATGGGGTGGTAACATTGTAATGGAAGAGTATACGTCCGGTTGATAACAGGAACGGATACTCCTGATCCGGCATTTCACCCGCCGGAATATGCTCTGAAGGCTGGAACAGCCCTAATCCTCTGGTGAACTTACCGACATGCAAGTCAGGAGTTCCCGGATGTGAGGTATTGGGGCAAGGCCACTGCAGGCTTCTTTCCTTTTCCAGCCGGTCGTAATTAACCCCTGCCATGGAAGGCGATAATGAGGCCATTTCATCCCAGACCTGCCGCGGGCTTTCGTAACTCATCGGATATCCCAACCGGGTTGCCATCCGACAGATAGTCTGCCAGTTAGCCTGTCCCGGGATCGGTTCAATCGCCTTACGAACCCGCTGAACCCGGCGCTCGGTATTGGTAAAAGTACCATCACATTCTGCAAAACTGGCAGCCGGGAGAATAACATCCGCATACTCTGCCGTTTCCGAGAGGAACAGCTCCTGAACCACCAGGAAATCCAGGTGTTCCAGCGCTGCCCGAATATGATTGGAGTTCGGGTCAGTCAGCACCGGGTTCTCACCCAGGATATACATGGCTTTGACCTTACCTTCGTGAGCTGCCTCAAACATTTCTGGTATCTTTAATCCCACTTTAGCGGGTAATTGACTGCCCCAGGCCTTTTCAAATTTCTGTCTGATTTCCTCATTGGTAACCGTCTGATACCCGGAGAACACGTTAGGCAGTGCGCCCATATCACAGGCACCCTGAACGTTATTCTGACCCCGCATCGGACATACCCCGGTGCCCGGACGGCCCAGGTGCCCGGTCAGCATAGCCAGATTGGCAATGCTCATAACATTGCGGGTACCGCAGATATGTTCGGTTATACCCAGGGTATAGAAAATCATAGCCCGATCGGTAGTGGCGTACAGCCGGGCTACTGCATAGAGATCATCAACCGCTATGCCGGTCAGTTCAGAAACCCGTTCCGGAGTATAGCTTTCAACGGTCGCCTTCAATTCCTCAATATTTTCGGTGCGCTCCGCAATAAACTCCTTGGCTTCCAAACCTTCTTTAAGAATGATATGCATTAAACCGTTGATAAGAGGGATATCGGTACCTGGTTTAATTCTGAGCCAATAATCAGCTTCATCCACCAGGTCAATATGACGAGGGTCACAAACTACCAGCTTACAGCCGTTGCGGGCTGCCTGCCGCATCTTATAACCGATGATGGGGTGAGCCTCGGTAGCATTAGTCCCTACCAAGAGCATCATTTGGGCATCTTTAGTGATTTCATAAATCGGGTTAGTCATAGCGCCGCTGCCAAAAGTTGTGGCCAGACCGGCCACCGTGGGAGCGTGTCAGGTACGGGCGCAATGATCTACATTGTTGGTCCCCATATAAGCCCGGGTCAATTTCTGTACCAGATAGTTTTCTTCATTGGTACAACGAGCTGAACTTAAAGCTGCAAATGCGTCCGGCCCATATTCGGCTTTGATTTTATTCAGGCGTTCAGCGATGACATCCATCGCTTCATCCCAGGAAGCTTCTACAAACTGACCGTCTTTCTTGATCAGCGGTGTGGTAAGCCGCTTGGGATTGTGAACAAAGTCCCAGCCAAAACGGCCTTTTACGCATAACATACGGCCATTAACCGGAGCATCAGGATTGGATAATACACCGGCTATCTTCCCGTCCTTAACCGCCAAATCGAAGTTACAACCCGTCCCACAAAACGGGCAGGTGGTGGTTACCCGGTCAAATTCCCAACGCCGTCCTTGTCCAACCATGGATTTCTCTTGTAGGGCACCAGTGGGACAAACCGCGACACATTGACCACAAAAAACACATTCCGAATCAGCATAGGCTGCATCGCCTGCGGTGGTAGCTTTGCGATGATATCCGCGATTAAGGTAAGATAGGTTATCCTGCCCGGTCATTTCTTCGCAGGAACGCACACAGGCTCCACAAAGAATACATTTGTTAAGGTCACGAACGATAAAGGGGTTGCTGTCATCAATGGGGTAATTATGCTTTTCTCCGGTAAAGGGGCTGGATTTGACTCCATATTGGTAGCAATACTTGGCTAGCCGGCAATCACCCAGCTTATCACAGGTCAGACAATCCATCGGGTGATTGGCGATTAACAGTTCCAATACCGCTTTACGGGCATCAATAACCGCTGCACTTTCGGTCTCGACCACCATACCTGGTGCCACCGGGGTTACACAGGAAGCAGGCAGCAAGCGGTTACCCTGAACCTCAACCACACACAAGCGGCAAGCGCCCAGTGGGCTAAGGTCCGGATCGTAACAGAGGCGGGGTATTTCTATCCCTGCTGCCTCGGCAGCCTGCAGGATCGTACTACCAACCGGAGCTTCAACCTCCTTCCCGTTGATGATTAACTTGACCAGTTCCAAAATCATCACTCTCCTCTCTCAATTTCACCCTCCCCGAAACTGCCATTAGGAAAAACAAAACCTCCTGTCTGAAACAGGAGGTTGATAACACGTTGGAAAAGTATGAATACTAATGGTAAACATACCCATACCACTGTTTAATGAACTCCTTTCCAAACACGGGAGGCGAATCCGTTTCCAGACTCGCCCAGGCTTGATTACCCTAGTAACATACCGTAGGCAGTCAAACTCGGAGTTTTATTTAGTTAGAATGCAAAAGCTGCCGATTACGGGGTTATTTTGTGATGAATAGTACAGATATAACATAACTTACATACTAAATTAATACAATAACTGGGATTGTCGACCAGAGATGGATTTTTGAACAAATATCTGTAACTGGCAGGGAATTTTCCAGACCATTTGCGAGGGAAACGGTGACGAGTTGAAAACGCAAGAGGCGTTTGCCTTTTTCTGTATAATTATTCTTGATCATAAAGTATTAAATTAGGTAATAATGTCGGAACAAAATTATAAGAAATACTTATACCAATACCCTTTCCGGATAAGTATAAACATTAAATTGATTACCGCGGGCAAAACCAACGATAGTGATCCCTAATTGTTCAGCCAAAGAAACTGTCTTGCTGGTAGGGGCTGAACGGGAAAGAATCAGACCAATACCGCTGCGGGCGGCTTTCAGTAAAATTTCGCCGGCAATGCGTCCACTGAGGGCCAGACATTTATCCTGCAGGGAAACCTTTTGTAGAAAAGCAAAGCCCAGGGTCTTATCAACTGCATTGTGGCGTCCAATATCCTCATAACTCACAACAAGGTTATCTTCTTGTCCTAACCCTGCAATGTGGGTCCCCCCTGTTTTTTTAAAAACCGGGGACTCTTCATTCAACCTGGCGGCCAGAGTCAATAAGTGTTCAGGCTTAAACCGACTGCTCGATTCATCTACCGGCTTAATACCCTGCGTATTTGACTGACAGCGGCCCAAACAGGTGTTAATATGCCAGATATCAGGAACAACAATTGATTTGGCAGCATCAGCCTCTATCCATACCTGATTTTCTTTTACTTCCAGGCTTTCTAACTGATCAAATCGATTAAGCCAGCCCTCGGCCAGCAGATAACCTACTGCCAGCTCCGGATAAGCCCTCGGTGAACAGGCCAAAGCAACCAAAAGCTGTCCATTAAGTACAATGGTAATTTCAGTTTCTTCCACTACCACATCATCAACAGCAGCCAATCCATCTGGCTGATATCTATGTATCGGATAATCTGTATAAAATGGTTTGTCGGTCATATGATCCCTCGATTAAACTCTTAATTGCCACCCATTAATTTTAGGACTTTAGGAAGTACCGGGGACTACTGCCTGTTTATAACATAAGTGTACCAAATAAGAAATGCAAGCCATACGGAGCGCGATAAAGGTGAAAATGAAAGTAATGATTAAACTACCTCTGTGATCTGGCCCATATCACTAACATCATAATCGCCCATAGCCTCGATATCGGCACGAAAGGCCCGGGATTGGACGATGTCAAGTACCGCCTGGATGCGTTGGTCTACAAGATTTTCTTTAAGCAGCACCATATCATAGCGCTCTTTATGTAAAGGGATAAAATCTACTCCCCGGATTTGCAGAGCCGCCTTTTGAATTCCCAGGCCAACGTCTGCTTCACCCCGGGCTATTAAACTGGCTACTTCCAGGTGGGACAATTTCACCTGATCATAGCCCTGAACATGACGATGGTCAATGCCATGCTCAGACAGTATTTGATCCAGTAAAACGCGGTCACCGGAGCCCTTTTCCCGGTTAATAAAGCGAACTCCTTTACGAGTCAGGTCTTCCCAGTTATTAATTTTTAATTTGTTCCCTTTTGCCACATAGAAGCCCTGGATTCGTGAAACCAGATTAACCAGGAGTTTGGGTATGCCGGGTATCAGGTACTTGATATAAGTGGAATTGTACTCTTTATTGATACCATCCCAGAGATGAGCAGTGGCAACGTCAGCCTCTCCATGGTAGAGGGCTTGTAATCCGTCAAAACTGTCCACCTGCTGACGCAGGGCACGGTAATAATAAGGTGATCTTCCCAGGTAGCGGGTCATGACGTCAAGCAGAATATCCTGGCCGCAGATAATTAAATCATCTGAGTGTCGGGCGTAACTTAAATGTTTGGGGGTTGGTAAATCCATCCGGAAGGGTAACTCAGCTGGCAGCCCTTTTCCCTGTTTTTTATAGGCTTCCACATCTTCGATATCTATTCGCAATTTGCGGCCAATACGGTAAGCTCGCAGATCACCGCGTTTGACTAGCTCATAAACTGTGTTTTTTTTGATTTTTAACAGGTCGGCTACTTCTTCGGGAGTTAATGAATTATCCTGACTCATCGTGTCCCTCCTGTTGGATTTAATAGTAGTATAGCAGATACCAGGTCAGGTCATGGGGGTATCGACCGAACGATATCCTAATAAATAATTTAACAGGGAGATCAGTTAATTTTCTGGAAAGGACCGTCACCACGCGGAAATAAATGTTGTTACCAATCCGCAGGGTAACAAATTTGCGGTTAACTTCCCTTTATAAACCATAGCTGCAACCAC
>JBLNAA010000033.1:0-32449 GCA_050259135.1 Methylocystaceae bacterium
TGCTTCTAATTACGTCCCCATAAAAGCACGATTGCCCAAAGACAAGGAAAAAATACTGGATTTAATCAACAATATCATCAAATCAAATGACGACAAATATCTGCGTCCCGAGTATATGCGAACATTTTAGAACATTGGGTTAATCATGGTACACAGGTAGGGTATTTTGCCCATCCGGCTTCGCTATCGGCTCGTCTAAATATATACCTACCATGTATAATTAACGCCTTAAATCAGGTACGTTAATATATATAGTATTGGTAAGTTATTTGGCAAACCACCAGGAAATGAGGAACTCAAATGGAGGAAAAAATTATTGATTTAATTGTGGTAGGAAGTGGCCCAGCTGGTCTATCTGCAGCCATAAATGCTAAAATACGCCGCTTAGATTTGCTGGTAATTGGAGAAAAGGGAGGCAGCCACCGCTTACGGAAAGCTCCCTTGATCAACAATTATCTGGGTCTTCCCAATATTAACGGTAACGATCTGCAGGACACCTTCTTCGATCATGCTCAAAAATTGGGTATAGAAATAATGGCCGCTCGCGTCGACAGCATTATTCCGGCGGATGATTATTTTATCCTGGTAGCCGGGGAAGAAATGCTGAATACCCGCACGGTGATTCTGGCCACCGGTATTCCCTATCGGCCATCATTAGCTGGAGAAAACCAGTTCCTTGGCAATGGTCTGGGATACTGTGCCACCTGTGACGGCCCGCTCTATCAGGGCAAAACGGTCGCCATTATTGGCCGCAATCAGGAAGCTGAAGCCGAAGCCATCTTTATGGCAGACGTTTGTCAAACGGTTTACTACCTGCCGCGCTATCGTCTAACCAATACCCTTGATGATCGGATCAAGATAGTACCTTCAGAACCAAAAGCATTAAAAGGTGATGCCAAAGTTACTCATTTGGTTTTAAAAGACGGTGAGCTTGAAGTGGATGGGGTTTTTATAATCGGTGCCGAAGCCGCCCCTGATCGTCTGGTACCGGGACTGGCTTTGGATGATATTCATATCGGCGTTAACCGTGATCAAGCTACCAATTTGCCCGGT
This sequence comes from Methylocystaceae bacterium, assembly GCA_050259135.1. Lineage (GTDB taxonomy): Bacteria > Bacillota > Syntrophomonadia > Syntrophomonadales > JBLNAA01 > JBLNAA01. The sequence goes on from JBLNAA010000033.1 coordinate 1,054, forward strand.
TTGTTTGCCGCCGGTGATTGTACCGGTTCTCCCTATCAAATTGCCCGGGCTGTCGGTGAGGGCCTGGTAGCTGGTCTGAATGCCGCACACTATATTACTGCATTCAAAAGTAATCCTAAAGCTTAAAAGTGAAAATTTTATCATCCGGAACATTATTTCTGGGACTTGGGAACCAGGATTTTTTGTTATTATAGAATAAGGAGCAGAAGCTTTAGCAAGTGAGGAGGCAGACGATGAAAGCGGGCAAATTCATGGTTTTATTGCTGTTAGTAGCTTCGGCAATGGTCATTGGGACAACCGCCGGCCTCATTGTGGGAATGAATGATGCGAATAAAGCTGCCGCCAACATCAAAGATACACAGACTGTGGTGTCTTCACCGAAAGCAAACACTCCGGCATCCGTCCCCCCAACCAGGGTTCAGACGGCTGCCGTCACTCCTGCCTCTGATTCGTCAACGACTGACAGCAGCACTGCTCCCCGAGATTTGAGCGGAGCTGATATTGCTCAGGTAGAGACCATGCTGCAAAGCTTAGGGTATGATACCGCCCATGGTATTGTCCCGGCCGTCCAGCAGTATCAAGAGGATAATTCTTTGAATGCCACTGGAGCATTAGACATGGATACTTTGCAGTCGATGGTTGATCAAATACGCCTTTCCAGGGTAAAACAGCTTACCAGTACTAAGGCCAGCTAACCATCACGTATAAGATTTAATATTAGAGCAATCCGATAAACGGATTGCTTTTTATTTGCATTTACCATTTGTTAAATTTTTACTTCCTGGAAGGTTTTTGCCTTTGATTGGCGAAATTGTTATCTATGGAAAGCAGTTGGCTATCCAGTTGATAACTTTTGACAAGGGGGTTGACAAAAAGATGGAAATTCAGAAGGTTGCCGTACTTGGCTCCGGTACGATGGGTCTTGGCATTGCTCAGGTTATGGCCCAAACCGGACACAAAGTTGTGCTGTGGGACATCAAAAAGGAATTATCAGAGAAAGCTATCAGCCGTATAGGCAAAATTATCGCTAAGGCCATCTCTAAAGGCCAGGCTCCAGAAGGCGCTGATGCTATGGTTACCGGCAATATCACTGCCTCTGAAGACTACAATGATCTGGCCGATGTTGATCTTGTAATCGAGGCAGTTCTGGAAAAGATGGAGATTAAGAAGGCTGTTTATGCTCAGCTCGATGCCATCTGTAAACCAGAATGTATTCTGGCTTCTAACACTTCTTCGCTTTCAATTACTGAAATTGCAGCCATTACCAAGCGGCCGCAAAAGGTTATCGGCATGCACTGGTTCAACCCGGCTCAGATTATGGCTCTTATCGAGGTAATTCCTGCCCTGCAGACCAGCGAAGATACCGTACAGGCAGTATATGACCTCAGTAAAAAGGTCGGTAAGAAACCGATTAAGGTTAAGGAAGGTCCCGGTTTTGTAGTTAACCGTATCCTAATCCCCGGCATGAACGAAGCTGCCTTTATTTATCAGGAAGGGCTAGCTACCATCAAAGATATCGACACCGCAATGCGTCTGGGCGCTGGCTGGCCGATGGGCCCGTTTACCCTGGCTGACATGGTCGGTATTGATATCGGACTGGAAGTAGCAGAGGTACTCTATCGCGAAACTGGTGATTCCAAGTATCGCCCCTGTACCATACTGAAACAGTATGTTCGGGCTGGCTGGCTGGGACGCAAGAGCGGCCGCGGCTTCTACGATTACAGCGAGCAAAAATAGTCGAAAACCAAAGGGCTCCGCTGCTGGCGGAGCCCTTTTTATATTTACAATTAGCAGAGCTGGCTGTCCTTAAGCCCGGACCAGATTTCGTTCTTCAGTACGGCGCGTGCTGCCCCTTCAGACGGAACATCATAAGTTCTCAAAACCCGGGCCGGCAGGCCGCTCAGCAGATAAATATGATTACCCAGATAAATAGCCTCGTCGATGTCATGAGTAACAAATAGAACCGACAGACGATACTGCTCCCGAATCTCACCCAGCCATTCCTGCATCCGGCGCCGGGTAATGGCATCAAGGCTGGCAAACGGTTCATCCAGCAGCATTAACGGTCGGTCACAGAGATAGGTTCGCAGCAAAGCTGCCCGCTGTCCCATTCCCCCTGATAATGCCGATGGATAATAATCTTCAAACCCTGACAGACCAAATACTCCCATCAGCTCCGCAGCGCGGCGGTTAGCCTCCTTTGGCGGCACCCCTTTCAGGGTGAGGGGCAGTGTGCAGTTGTCCATCAGAGTTCGCCAGGGCAGCAGCAAATGTTTCTGCTGCATATAGCTGGTCTGACCAGTTATACCGGTAACGTCCGCCCCATTCAGCCACACCTGTCCCTGATCAGGCAGGATAAGCCCGGCCACTAAATTAAGCAAGCTGCTTTTACCGCAGCCGCTCGGTCCCAGAATAACTGCACATTCGTTATCTTTGACTTCCAGATTGATATGATCCAGAACCGGGAGTCCATCCATCGTCAGGCTTATATTATCCAGATTCAACACCAGCCCAATCCCTCCAGATTAACGAGATGGTAAATAATCATTGGTAAAGGCTTTCCCGGTATCTACCGGCTTCTGCAGAATACCATTCTGATACAGCCAGTCCGCATAGCGTTTCCAGACTACGGCTTTCATTTCTCCCCAGCGCACAGCATCATCCTGGTACAGAGGAGCCAAGTAACGCTGGCTGGCTTTAACTATCTTGGGATTAAGCTCAGGAGCAGCTTTGAGTAATATTTCTGCCGCCTGATCAGGTTTTTGCGAGCAATATTGGTATCCCTTAGAAGTGGCTTGCAGGAACTTCCTGGCTAGATCTGGATTGTCCTTTAGCCAGTTCTCATTGGCAACCAGAACCGGAGTATAATAATCAAAGACCGGGTCAAGATCCTTTAACGGAATATAATTGAGCTTTACTCCTCTTTGTTCAGCTTCAATGCCAGTCCATCCGGCATAAATCCAGGCAAAGTCAATATCACGCCGTACTGCGGCAAAGAAGTCGGTGGTACCGATATTAACCATGCTGATGCTCTTGGGATCCTTACCCGCTTTTTTCATCAGCAGATCAAGAGTTGCCTGCTCAGAAGGCCCTCCCCAACCGCCATAGCGTTTACCGGCAAAATCAGCCACCGTTTTAATATTCCGATCAACCGGTGAAGCGAAACCCGAGGTATTATGCTGAATAACCGCCGCAATTGCTACCACTGGTACCCCCTGGGCACGGGCCAAGGTTACCTCTTCCTGATAGCTTACCGCCAATTGAGCTTTCCCCGAACCCACCAGCCCCAGGGCTCCTGCTTCTCCTGGCTGAATAATGTCGACCTTCAGCCCGCTATCGGTGTAGTAACCCTGATCCTGCGCCACATACAGTCCGGTATGATTGGTATTCGGGGTCCAGTCCAGGGTAACCGTCAGCTTCGGCAGTTCTTTCTCTGCTTGCTTTTGGTTGGCTGAGCATCCGGCTGCCATCGCAGCGATAAGAAGTATGATAAGTACGAGTGCACCCATTCTCTTCATATGTCTTCTCCTCCAGTGTGATAATTCCATGGTATTAGCAGACGCTCCAGATAGATTATTATGCGGTAAAGAAGCAAGCTGATTACCATAATTAAAACAATAACCGCAAAAACCCGGGCGGTATAAAAGGATTTTTGAGCCAGTACCATATAGTAGCCCAGACCTTGTCGTGCACCTAACCACTCCCCAATTATTGCCGCCATCAAGCAGTAAGTGGCAGATATTCTGATACCGCTGAATAAAGCAGGCAGGGCTGAGGGCAATTTTACCAGGCGAAAAATCTGCCCGTAACTGGCGCCCATGGTTTGAAACAGCTTGATCAGATCAGGGTCTACTAAAGTTAACCCTTGAAGAAAACTAACTACAATCGGGAAAAAACAAACCAGAATTACCACCGCTATTTTGGGTGTTAAGCCGTAACCCAGCCAAATAATGATCAATGGAGCAATAGTAATTACCGGTATAGTCTGGGATGCCACCAGCAATGGTTCTATTGCCTTTTTCAGGGACGGTAGGTAATCAAGACCCCAGGCCAGAAGCAGGCCGAAAACAATTGCAATGATAAATCCGACCCCTGCCTCCAATAAGGTTATTAACAAATGTGGAGTCATCAGCGGCATCTGCTGTACTAATGTAATTAACACCCGGCTGGGGGTAGGCAGCAGCCATTCCGGCAAGCTGCTTAACCTGACAGCTATCTCCCAGGCCAATATAAGGATCGTTAATATCAACCAGCTGGGTATCTTAACGATACGGTGCCATCTTTTCATCCATGCTCACCCCATCCGGGCAGTAATCTATGGTAATGATGGTAAATACCCGTCGGGCACCATTCTTTACACAGACTTCCTGGGCTTTCTTCACCAGCGGAAGCAGTTCGTCAATATCCCCTTCCAGGCTGGTTTCACTGGGACCAACTATATATTTAATCCCAGATTCAGCAACCATTTTAATAACTTCATCAACTGCCGGATACAGTTTTTCTTCCTCTACTACCGGCAAAATCTTGAGGCTGAGATTACAATTATTCATAAGTTCCTCCTTTACATAAAGTAAGGGCGCTTGCCCTTGGTAGGACAGCGCCCTTGAAAAAATCGCTGAATCGCTGTCCCTACGCTGGTATTACCCAGTTCAGGTTAAAGGGTTTAAAGCTCTAGCTTCCTCTCAGCCGGATTACATCCAGCACCCCTCGCGCCAATTATTTAGGTTTAAGCACATCATATCATTTACCGCTTCCGCTCACAACCAATCAATATTTCGTCCATTTAGAGCTCGGTTATGAAATATTCTATCGGCTGCGAAAACCGACCCGACCCCAATCAATCTGATTTAATCCGTTTAACTCCAGTCCACTGACTATGGGCTGAGCCAGCTTGACCGTCTGGGGCTGACAAAGCCAGAGCATGGGTGCATCATCAGTAATGGTTTTATAAATTTTGATCAACGCCTCCTGCTGTTTATTATTGGGTTGCCCGCCTATCCCGGTCAGCAATTGGGCTACCTTGGGGTTTTGATAGCCGGTAATACCATGGTTATAAATGGTGTTAAATAGAGCATAGACTTCCGGGTAATCAGCCTGCCATCCCAGCAGGCAGCTCTCGAACCGATGGGAGTCAAGCTCAGATAGCATCGAGTCCTCATTTAATGGCCGCGGATATACTTCAACCCCCAGCGTCCCTAGCTGTTCAGCTACACTGGCAGCCAGTTCACGGTAACCGCTGTCGGACAGATAATAAAGAGTTATCGCCGACAGCCCGTCCCCATTTGCATATCCGGCTTCCGCCAACAGCTGTTTGGCCAATTCCGGGTTATAGTTGTATCCCCGCTCACCTGCCTTCCCCAGCTTGAGGTTGCATGGCAACGGACCAGAGCACGCTAGAGCTCCTCCGGCAAAAATCTCACTTACCAAAGCCTGGCGATCTATGCCATAATTTAAGGCCCGCCGGAGCAGATAGTTATCCCGCCAGGGCTCCTTATCCATATTTAAAGCTACACCATATACTGCCATAACTGGCTGGCGAATTATCTGACGAGCAATATTATCGTCCTTGATTAACTCCTTCAATTCAGCTGGTTCTACTTCATCCACCAGATTTAACTTGCCTTCCCGATAGGCCTGAATCGCCTGGGCGCCGTCAGTAAAGATCTGAAAATCAATCCCCGATATCTGGGCTTTATCACCATGATAGTGGTTATAAGCATCTACAATTATCAGATCATTTTTAATATCCTTAAGCGTAAAAGGTCCAGTCCCAGGTGCCCAGGTGGTTTTATCCATGCTGTCATAAACCCAGAAGCCTGGATGAGCAAGTGAACTTATAAAAAAGGCCTGAGGATTCATAAACCTGACTTTAATTGCATTGGAAGATATAACCTGCAGGCCATAGATCTCCTTAGCCTGCCCGCGCAGAAATTCATCGACACCGGCAATCGGGGTGTAGAGTCCCACTACTTCACCGCTAGCCGCTCGCTGCAGGGTTCTTTCCCAACAATCCTTAATATCCTGGGCGGTCATTTCTTTGCCGTTGTGAAAGCGGATATGTTTTTTGAATATCAAATCCACACTGCGGCCATCAGGAGCCACACGCCATTCCTTAAGCAATACCGGTCTTATTCCGCGGGTGGCATCATAACGCACCGGTCCCTCATAGACCGCAGACAAAGGCAGATAACGGCTTCTAATGGTGGAGCCATCCGGACATAAGCTCTCCAACTGCCGGCTATTTCCGATAATCCCTATCGCCAGATGGGGGGTGGAAGGCGTGTTTACCATTACTGACGGCCATAACCGGTAGAGGCCCCCGGTGATAGTAAGAATTCCGATAACAAGCAAGGCTGCCAGTAAACGGCGATTTATAAGCAAAAGAAAACACCTCCCTTTACCTTATCGTCACATGTATATGGTAAAAAGAGGTAATCTATGAGCTTATCTTATCTCCTGTTTTCCAGGCGTCCTTCCCGGTAGATGGCCTGATAGATCTGGTAGTTTTTAATAACGTTGATCACATATTGGCGCGTTTCTCCGTAAGGGATGTTATCAACATTCTCCAGGGTTCCGTCCCAGGTCTCACCTACCAGCCATTGGCGTACATTACCGCGTCCCGCATTATAGGCCGCTATCACCAACGGCAGACGCTGGTCAAACTCATGGTTAAGATTGGCCAGATACCAGGTTCCCATCGGAATATTGCAGTCCGGTTCGGTCAGCATCTGTGTATTATATGGTTTAATGCCCATTTTGGCGGCTATCCACTCACCGGTATTCGGCATAATCTGCATCAATCCGGTCGCCCCGGCCTTGGATTTGGCCTGTTGGTTGAATTTACTTTCCACCCGAATAATCGCAAACACCAAATAGGGATCAACATTATATTTTTCTGCTGCGGCAATAACTAACTCCCGATGTGGAAGCGGATAAAGTGCGGTAAGCCAACGGGGTGAGGTGATAACCAGCAAAACAAAAATTATAATAATCGCCCAAAGGCTAAGGGAAAACCAGCGTGGTACTGTTGTTCTCAATCGCGGACAACTCCCTCGTTTAGGTAGACCCGACCCAAAATTCTGTCGGCCCATATCCATCTTACTTCATTTTACGAGGTATGGTGGTAACTAAATCATTGTAAAATCTGGTTACTTGCTGACAAGTTGCAATCTCGGTTCCGTTATTATCAATTACTACCTGTGCCCGCTGCCGTTTTTCATCAAGCGGCATTTGGGAATCTATTCGGGCTCTGGCAGCCTTTTCATCAATTTGATCACGCTTAATTAAACGCTGGAGCTGAACATCGGGACTGACCCAGACTACCCAGACCTCATCAGCCATTTTCTCCATTCGGGATTCAAACAACAGAGGAAGATCCAGAACAGTTACCCTGACGTCCGATTCTGCTGCCTGCTCTATTCGTTGGCGAATGACCTTCCCAATATAGGGATGCGTAATGCGGTTAAGCTGCGTCAATTCTTCAGGATGGTTAAAAACCACAGTCCCCAGAGCGGTCCGGTCAATCTTCCCCTCAGAACCGATAATCTGTTCGCCAAAGTGCTCAATAATGGCTTGATAAGCTGGTTCACCGGGTTCAATTATCTGGTGTGCGATCACGTCGCCATCGATAATATGAGCACCTAAATCAGCCAGACATCGTGAGACCGTACTCTTGCCACTGGCAATTCCGCCGGTCAAGCCGATAATTTTCATAACATCCTCTCCTTAAAGGTCTGCTATTCCCTGATCATGGCTGTGTAAGCGGGTTGAGGTATCCTATATGTCATTAGAGCGCCGATCTCCAGAGGTTTAACCGGAACTTCAATTAGAAGTTTCCGGACTGCACCACAGGCATACCCCAAGAGTACTTGCTTCGCGGCGTTTACCTTTAAAAGGGGCGGCACCGCGCTTCACTACGTTACGCTCGCAGTGACACTTTTTAATTCTATCCAGGTGGGTTATCCTGCAGTCAATGTTGACAATGTGGACAATAGTGGGTGCTTCTTCCCCCCAGGCGTACCGACTCGACAGGCGTACCACAACGCAGGCAGGGTTCCCCCGTACGGCCATAAACCGCCAGAGAAGCTGCAAAATCACCCGGGTTACCTTCCCCATCGCGATAATCGCGAAAAGTGGTTCCCCGACTGGCAATACTCTCTTCCAGAATTCGGGGAATATGCTGCTGCAGCAGCTTCAATTCCTGTTTATTTAAATCGGCACAGGGCTTGCGTGGATCAATCCCGGCCGCAAAAAGGATCTCATCAGCATAAATGTTGCCAATACCAGCAACTATACTCTGATCAAGCAGCGTGGTTTTGATCGGTGATTTTCTTTTGGCCAGTTTTTGTTCCAGGCCTTCGATCCTGCTTTTACCCAGTGGTTCTGGCCCCATCCGGGCAAAGAACTCGGCTTCATTGTTAATCAAGCGAATGCCGCCAAATCTCCGAGGATCAACATAGTGAATCCTTACTTCGCCCACCTGAAAGGCAAAATGCAGATGCTTCTCTTTTTCCGTTTCCGGGTCAACCCGAAACAAACGTCCGCTCATCCCCAGATGAATGACCAGCAGCTGTTGTTCCCCCAGGTCAAACAGCAGAAACTTGCCCCGGCGGCGCAGACTTTTTATTTTCCTGCCTTTGATCTCCTCCAGGGAGAAATCCGCTCTTTTTAATATCGATGGGGTATACAGCACATAGTCCCTGATTATACCCCCTTCCAGGTCGATCAAGGTCCGGCGAACAGTTTCTACTTCGGGTAATTCCGGCATAAATTAATCCCACTCCTTCATGTCCTGCCAATTGTAACCGGTCTCTATTGATACCTCGAGCGGAACCTTTAGCGTGAGCGCCCCTTCCATTGACTGACGTACTATTTGAGCCAGAGGGGCGGCCAGTTCTTCATTGACTTCATAAATCAATTCATCATGTACCTGCAGCAATAAGTCGGCCGGGAAGTCGTCTGCTTTGAGCTGCTCATCGATTTTAAGCATCGCCAGCTTGATTATATCAGCAGATGAGCCCTGGATGGGCGTGTTAAGAGCCATTCGTTCAGCCATGGATCTTACCTGGTAATTGGAAGCCAGAAGATCAGGCAGGTAACGGCGCCGCCCTAAAATTGTGGCCACATATCCCTGCCGCCGCCCCGTCTCCACAATTTCCCGCATATACCGACGGACCCCGGGAAAGTTGTTTAAATAATTTTCGATATACTCATGCGCTTCATAGCGGGTAACTCCGGTATCACGCGCTAAACCGAAATCACTGATTCCATAAACAATTCCAAAGTTAACTGCCTTAGCCCTTCGCCGCAAAACCGGAGTGACTTCCCCGGGGGCAACCCGGAAAATGGACGCTGCCGTACTGGTATGAACATCCTCACCGGTAACAAAAGCTTTTATCAGGTTTTCGTCTTCACTCATATGGGCCAGCACCCGCAAATCAATTTGTGAATAATCGGCGGCCAGCAGCACTTTTCCAGGCGCCGCGATAAAAGCCCGGCGAATTCGTTCCCCTTGCTGATTGCGAATAGGAATATTCTGCAGATTGGGTTCGACACTGGAAAGACGTCCCGTAGCTGTAACTGCTTGTTTAAAAATCGTGTGCACCCGCCCGGTCAGGGGATTAATGTTGTGGGGCAGTGCATCAACATAAGTAGTTTTTAACTTGGCTACGGTTCGATATTCCATGATTAAAGGTATAATCGGGTGGGCGTCGTATAAATCTTCCAGCACTTCTGCACTGGTGGAGTAACCAGTCTTGGTTTTTTTCTTGGCCGGCAGCTTGAGGGTTTCAAACAAAACAGTTCCTAATTGTCGGGGTGAGTTAAGATTAAACGGTTCTCCGGCAAAATCAAATATCTCGCGGGTGACTCGGGTCAGTACTTCGTCCATTTCCTCACTCAATTCCCGCAGAGCCCATTCATCTACCAGAATACCCCGAAATTCCATAGCTGCCAGCACCGACGAGAGCGGCAGTTCCACTTCATGGTAGATTTTTAAGGCCTCAGGTTCCGCCTTAGCATGTAAATGTTCTACCAACGGCGGCAGCTGTGCTACTGCCGCTTCCGGGTCCAGGTTTTCGTCAGCCATACTCCCCAGAAAATGAGTAATATGTTCCGATAGGCTTTCCCCGCTAAATGACGATTCCACGCAATAAGACAGCAGCAAGGAGTCCTCGGATATTCCAGCCAGTTTCAAATTCTCACGCCGACAGATAACCTCCAGAAACTTGGCGTTATGGACTATTTTCGGCAAGGCGGCATCGGCCAGCCATTTTGTCAGCAGTTCTCGGTCATCCCCCGAGTAAGACAGAGCGCAAACGCGCTCCTCCTGGGCAAAATAAAAAGCTTCAATTTCTGCCAGCATGGGATGAACGCGGTCGGCCTTGACCCAGACTGCTACTGGTGCGGGCAGCAGCGCAGCCGCAAATTCCAACGGAGTTAACCGGCTCACTTCGGCGGCGGTGGTCTTAACCGGCTGACTCTGTTTGAGCTCATTTAAAAAACCGGTAAATTCCAGTTCACGATACAACTCAATTAAGTGCTCATAATCGGGTTCCCCTACCCGGCATTGATCCCAGTCCAACGCCAGGTCTACATCACAGCGGATCCGAGCCAGGTCACGGCTCATATAAGCCTGCTCACGGTTATCAACTAAAGCCTGGCGCAGTTTAACTCCAGACACTTCATTGATCCGGTCGTATATTTCCTCCAGCCGACCGATATCCCGAACCAGTTTAATCGCAGTTTTTTTGCCCACTGATGGCACTCCGGGAATATTATCAGAGGTATCCCCCATTAAAGCTTTAACTTCAATCAACATCTCGGGAGGCACTTCCCATTTTTCCATAACCAGCTGCGGGTCATAGAAATCGGTCTCCGTAATTCCCTTTCTATTTAAAATTACCCGGGTATTAGCCGAAACCAGTTGTAAAGCATCCTGATCCCCGGTAACCACCAAACAATCTATTGCTTGGGCTGCCGCGGTACTGGCGACCGATCCTATCAGGTCGTCAGCCTCAAATCCCTCCTGCTCCAAAATCGGGACCTTTAAAGCAGTCAGGACTTCGCGCAATATGGTAAACTGTTGACGCAGCTCCGGAGGTGTTGCCTTACGGGTGGCTTTATAATCAGCAAATAAGTCATGGCGCAGGGTTTTTTTATCTTTATCAAAAGCCACCACCAAATAGTCCGGATTATACTGGCGGTATACTTTAAAAAACATGGTTAAAAAGCCATAAACAGCGCTGGTTGGTACTCCTTTGCCGGTAGTAAGTCCAGGCAGAGCATAAAAAGCCCGATAAGCCAGGCTGTTGCCATCAATAACCATTATAGTTTCCCGGGATCGATCACTCATTTTTTTACATCCTCCCACCAGATTTCCCTATAAGCCATTTTAACCTTACCAGCTTATTCTTCCCAGAAAAAACAAAACGGACAGAACTGTCAGTCCTGTCCGTTTAATATTTTTAACCTCTGTTTTAGGGTGCTACCTCCTCATGAAGGGTAACGGTTATGGTTACTAATTTTAGCCGATCCTTAATGGCCTGCAGCTGTTTCTGGAATTCAATTAGCTGAGCCTTTAATTGATCAGAATTTGTAACCGAAGGGGCAGCCAACTGCTGCTGCAAGCTGGCAATTTCATCACTTAGACTATAATAGGTCTTGGTTACATCTTCCGTCCTGGAACTGGGACTAGTTGCGTTCCCCAAGTTGTCTAATAAATTAGTCCATTCATCAACCTGAGTCTCCGGGACTTGGATACTTACTACCCGTTCACGCCCGGCCGCCAAAGTATGAATATCGTTATTAGCGACTGCAATCGTGGTATTCTCACTTTCACCCTGATTCTTGAGCAGACTTATAGCCGTGTCCAGATTCTCCACGTTAACCTTCATAGCTACTACTGGTACAACTTTGGGGGTTTCTACCTTCACAGCCGGAGCTGTGACTGCTGGTTTCTGCGGGTTCTCCGTTGCGGCTGGGCCACTTTTGCTTTGGGGATTAGTGGTATCAACCACCGCTACTTGCTGCGGTGTCGATGGGGTTGCCTGACTACCAGACTGCTTACCCTGTTCGTTTTGCATTTCCTTGGTCTTATCGGCAATAATTTTTTCTATTTCCGGTTTTACCTGCTGATGGCTGCGATCGAAAACTGCTGGTACTGCCTTTTGCAGCACATCAGCTACCTGGGCATAAGGCACAAAACTGCTCATCCAAATACCGGCCCCCAGTGCTAAAGCAGCAATTGACGCGGCAATCCAGCTTCCGGGACGTGCGGCCGGCATAGCCTGTCGTTTGCCCCACAATGAGGTCTTGTGTTCGAGCAGTCTCTCATGTAATTCATCTGTATAGCCAGCAGGAAGCGCGATATCACCTTTCAAGATACCGATTCCCTCCAGCATTAATTTCATCTCCTGCATTTCGCGATAACAGCTATGACAGGCAGTAAGATGAACAGTTATTCGTTTATTCTCATCATCGCTGGTCATGTTGTCCAAATATGGTGACAACAAGTCCCGGCATTCGTGGCATTTCATCAAGGTGACCCCCTTCTACTCCTTACGACGAAGGGAAAAGGAAAGTTGTTCCTTAAAATCCACCCTGTCCAACCATTTTTTTCTTGAGGATATTGCGAGCCCGGTTAATTCTGGATTTTACTGTACCAATCGAGCAGTCCAAAATCTGAGCTATTTCTTCATAGGTAAAATCCATAATATCCCGCAAGATGATAACGGTACGGTACTCTGGCTTCATTTGGTCTAGTAATTTGCTTATGTATTCTGAGAACTCTTTGCGATCAATTATGGTGTCCTGCAGGGGTGCCGTATCCGCTATTTCTTTTTCAACCTCTTCACCATCACTGGTGGCTACCGGTTCATCAATAGATAGTATGGAAAAATGTTGGTTTCTTCGTTTTCGTCGTCGCAGTTCGTCCAGGCAGACATTGGTGGTTATACGATACAGCCAGGTACCAAAGGAGGAATCTCCTTTGAAGTTGCGGAGCGATTTGTAAGATTTTAATAATGCTTCCTGGGACATGTCACTAGCATCTTCTTCATTTCCCATGTACCGGAAGGCCAGGCTGTATACTTTTTGTTGATATTTGGCCACCAACTGCTCAAAAGCCAGGACATCACCGGATCGGGCTTTTTTAAGCAGTTCCTGTTCGTCGATACTGCGTCCCCCCCCTCTAATATGGAGAGAACCCGTGCCAACAGGCATCTCTACCCTTAAAATCATTTTTACTCCTTTTAAGGGACATAGTTTATTATACACTTGCCGCTTTAGTCTGTGATACCACAATTTAATGGCAATTCAGGAACCCCGGCCCTGCCTTTTATACCCTGCTTCTTTTATTAAGCCTACATTATTACATAGAAATGTTAAGAAATTGTTTAACCGGGCAGACTAATATTTAGTATCCCTAGTATATCAATAGTAATTTTTCTTCACTTGCTCTTGATAATCCCTAGTTTTGTGCTATGATATATTTAAATCCAGAACAGGGAGATGACCTTTTTAACATGAATGCATACTTTGATCATAGTGCTACCACACCAGTCGATCCCCAAGTAGCCGAGGCTATGTTAACTATGCTTACTGCCAATTTTGGCAACCCTTCCAGCGTTCATGGCTGGGGACGCCAGGCCCGCGAAGCAGTAGATAAAGCCAGGCAGCAGGTGGCAGCCCTGATTAATGCCTCTCCTCAGGAGATTATATTTACGAGTGGTGGTACCGAAGCTGATAATCTGGCCATTTTAGGCTCTGTGGCCACCAGCCGCAAACCGGGCAAACATTTGATCACCAGTGCTGTTGAGCACCACGCAGTATTGGATACCATGCATTATCTGGGCAGTCAGGGTTATGACATTACGGTGCTGCCGGTAAACTCCTTTGGTCAGGTTGAATTAGCTGAATTGGCAGCTGCCATACGGGAAGACACCATTTTAATCAGTATCATGCACGCTAACAATGAAGTCGGTACCATTCAGCCTATTGCTGAGATTGGCAAGCTGACCAAAGACAAAGGTATCCTGTTTCATACGGATGCCGTGCAATCAACCGGCCGGATAACGGTCAATGTTGAAGAGTTAGGAGTGGATTTGCTTACTCTGTCCTCCCACAAATTTTATGGTCCCAAGGGTGCTGGTGCTCTCTACCTGCGTAAAGGTGTAAAGCTTTCCCCGCTGGTTCATGGCGGCGGTCAGGAACGCAAATGGCGCTCCGGTACCGAGAATGTTCCCGGCATAGTTGGTTTGGGACAGGCCGCTGAATTGGCAGCTGAGCAGCTCGCCAGCCGTACTCAGCATTTACAGGTATTGTCTTCCCATTTAATTACGGGAATTCTTGAAAACATCCCTGATGCCGTCCTGACCGGCCATCCCCAGAAACGGCTGCCTGGTCATACCAGCTTTGTATTTCCCGGGGTGGAGGGTGAATCAATGTTAATAATGCTGGATCTGCAGGGAGTTGCTGCATCCAGCGGTTCCGCCTGTACTTCCGGATCGCTGGACCCCTCCCATGTATTAATTGCTCTCGGTTTGCCGCATGAAATCGCCCACGGCTCCCTGCGTCTGACCCTGGGTAAGGATAATACCATGGAACAGGTTAATCATCTGCTTGAAGTTTTACCGGGTATCGTATCCCGTTTGCGTGATATGTCACCACTTTATCAGAAAGGGGTTAAATAAGATGAATTACACTCCAGCCGTAATGGATCACTTTATGAATCCGCGCAATGTCGGAGAAGTTGACGGGGCTGACGGAGTCGGCGAAGTCGGTAATGCTTCCTGCGGAGATATTATGAGGGTTTCCTTCAAACTAAACGGGGACATTATAGAAGATATCAAATTCAAAACCTTTGGCTGTGCTGCCGCTATCGCTACCTCAAGTGTGCTTACCGAAATGGTTAAAGGCAAAACCCTGGAAGAAGCTAGAATTATCAGCAATAAGGATGTAGCTTCAGCCCTGGGCGGCCTGCCGCCGATCAAAATGCATTGTTCCAATCTGGCTGCTACTGCGCTCAAGGCGGCTATAGCTGATTACGAAAAAACCGGAGAAGTGTTTGCTATCGATGAGGAAGATCATGTAGAGTAAGAAATATTTCCCACTAAGCGGTGGGATTTGATATTATATATCTATAGTAGGTTTTAGTTCCCGACTGAGGTGAATATTAAATGAAATTCTCAACAAAAGCCCGTTATGGTTTGCGATTAATGGTGGAACTGGCGGTTAACTACCAAGCTGATGAACCCGTACCCTTGAGTGAAATTGCTCAGCGGCAGGATTTGTCCGAGGGTTATTTGGAGCAGTTGATTACCGCTTTACGCAAAGCCGACCTGGTTCGCAGCGTTCGTGGTGCCCGCGGCGGGTACCTGTTAACCCGTACCCCGGATCAAATTACGGCTGGTGATGTAATCAGAGCCCTGGAAGGCTCGATTAGCCCTACCGACTGTGTTCGTGAAGATTGTCCTGAGCCCTGCCAGCGCGCTGATATTTGTGTGACCAGGGATTTCTGGGAGCGGTTAAAAAATGCCATGACTGAGGTTCTTGATACTACTTCTCTGGAGGATCTGCGTCAGGAAGCTGAACGCATCAAGAAAGAGCATGAGCCGCTGGTCTATTATATCTAACCCGCTGTCGCTGAATGATAGCTCCCGATGGACTTATGTCTCTCGGGAGCCCCTTATTATCGATTATTATTCATAGGGAAGCTGTTTTTACTGGACAGCTTCTTTCATTATTATTTATATTTCTGCTAATAATCATGGTTCCAATCCATCAGATAAATGGTGTGAAAGGGGATATTTTAATGACTCGCATTGTTGATAATATTACCGATTTAATTGGCAGCACGCCGCTGTTTCGGCTCAATAAGATTGCCACTGGTATTCCCGCCCAGGTAGTTGGCAAATTGGAATTTTTTAACCCCGGCGGCAGTATTAAAGACCGGTTGGGCTTTAACTTGATTCGCCGAGCTGAGGAAGCTGGCCAGCTTAAACCGGGCTCAGTTATGATTGAGCCCACCAGCGGCAACACCGGGGTAGCCTTGGCCTATATCGCCGCAGCCCGGGGTTATCGTCTTATTCTCACCATGCCCGAGACTATGAGCATGGAGCGTCGCAACCTGCTGCAGGCATTCGGAGCGGAACTGGTCCTGACCCCTGGTGCCCTTGGTATGCAGGGAGCAGTCGATAAAGCCCAGGCTCTGGCCCGGGAGATACCCGGTGCCATCATCATGCAGCAGTTTGAGAATCCGGCTAACCCGGAAATTCATCGTCTTACTACGGCTGAAGAAATCTGGAAGGATACTGACGGTCAGGTCGATATGGTGGTTGCCGGAGTTGGTACTGGCGGAACCATAACTGGTGTCGCTCAGGTATTAAAGAAATACAATCCTCAGGTTAAGATAGTTGCAGTTGAACCTGCTGACTCCCAGGTGTTGGCCGGAAGCAAGCCGGGGCCCCATGCAATTCAGGGTATCGGTGCCAATTTTGTCCCCAAGGTTATGGACCTTAGCCTAGTCGATGAAATTGTTCCGGTCGCCAATGGAGATGCCCTGAATACCAGCCGGCGCATGGCTCGTGAAGAGGGCTTGTTGGTCGGAATCTCCGCGGGAGCTGCCACCTATGCTGCCATACAATTAGCCAAGCGTAAAGAAAACAAGGGTAAGCTGATCGTGGTTATCATCCCCGATACCGGCGAACGTTACTTAAGCACTGAGCTATTTCAGCAAGAATAATCAAAAGAATAATTCACCATTGGGAGGGCCGATATGCCGGACTTGGGCGCCAAGCTAAACATTATAAAAGATCTGTTGGCCGATCATCGGGTCTTGGTTGCCCTATCAGGCGGTGTTGACAGTTCAGTCATGGCTAGATTAGCCCTGGATTTCCTTGGTTATGATCGGGTGGGAGCAGCTACTGCCATCTCCGAAACGATGGCAGCATCTGAGCTTGAAGCCGCCTGTAAACTGGCCGAAACTATCGGTGTCAAACATGTAACCATACCGATAAGCTGCCTTGATAATCCTGAGTTCACGGTTAATTCGGCCGACCGCTGCTACTACTGCAAGCACAGCCTGTACAGCGAACTGATTGATTATGCCCATAAACATGGGTATACACTGGTAGTTGAAGGAACCAATGCTTCGGATCAAGGAGATTACCGCCCGGGAATACGTGCGCTCAAGGAAATGGGTATTGCCAGCCCGTTTTTAATTAGCGGTATAAGCAAGGAAGAAATCCGACAGCTAGCTAAACAGTACGGTCTTTTTAATTGGGATCGGCCATCTAATGCCTGCCTGGCATCACGTTTTCCTTATGGTAACCCGATAACCAGTTCCGGTCTCAAACAGGTGGAAACCGGGGAGGAGATCCTCCATACCTTTGGTTTCACTAATTGCCGGCTGCGTCACTACGGCGATACTGCCCGCATTGAAATCTCACCGGAGCAGTTTCACTTGACCATCGACCCCGCTATCCGGCTGGAACTGGTAAAAAATCTAAAAGCTTTAGGCTACAGTTATATAACTATTGATCTGGAGGGCTATCGAACTGGCAGTCTCAATGAAGTGTTGCCACAGGCCGCAACCTAAAAGCTCTCAATTGATATATAATTCAATTAAAGTTTGAGGCTAATTATTACCTTTTTAGTTTTATATTGACTTAGTTTTTCCCTATTATTATAATAGGCATTATAAATTAACAGCTCATCCAGAGTGGCGGAGGGAATGGCCCGATGAAGCCCGGCAACCGGCATACTGCACGGTGCTAATTCCAGCGGAATTTTATTCCGGCAGATGAGGTAAAGCCCATCCTCTTCTTTCCGGAAGAGGTTTTACTTATTTAGGGGCAAAATTAAATTGGAGGTGGCAATATGTCAAACAACTGGGGTTTTGACACCATATCAATTCATGAAGGCCATACCGTCGATAAAGATACCGGTTCACGGGCAGTTCCTATTTACCAGACTACTTCTTACGTTTTCCGTGATGATGTTCATGCTGCCAGCTTATTTGCCCTGGAAGAACCGGGATATATCTATACCCGCATTACTAACCCGACTAATGAAGTATTGGAAAAACGTATCGCTCGTTTAGAAAACGGTGTCGGTGCCCTGGTCACGGCTTCGGGTCATTCGGCTGAGCTGCTCGCTATCCTGAATATCGTGGAAAATGGTCAGGAAATAGTGTCATCGGCCAGTCTTTATGGCGGGACTTATAATCTTTTCGCCTCTACCCTGCCCAAATTAGGAATCAATACCGTCTTTGCTGATGTGAAAGATCCTGACAGTTTTGGCCGGGCAGCTAACGAAAAAACCAGGGCATTTTATGTGGAAACCATGGGTAATCCCGAACTGGAAATAGCTGATATAGAGACTATTGCCCAAATCGCGCATCAGGTCGGGGTCCCCCTGATTGTCGATAATACCTTTGCTACCCCCTATTTGGTACGCCCTATTGACTATGGAGCCGATATTGTAATTCACTCAACCACCAAATTCATTGGCGGCCATGGCAGCTCCATGGGAGGCATCATCGTTGACAGCGGTAAATTTAATTGGGCTAATGGCAAATACCCGGGACTGGTTGATCCCGATCCCAGTTACCATGGTATTTCCTATGTTAATGATTGCGGTGCCGCTGCTTATATTACCAAAGCCAGAGTACAACTACTTCGTGACCTGGGTCCAGCCGCCAGTCCATTTAACTCATTTTTAATTCTGCAGGGCGTGGAGACGCTCTCGCTCAGGATGCAGCGTCATTCGGAAAATGCGCTGGCGGTGGCTGAATACCTGGAGAAGCATCCCCAGGTTAACTGGGTCAGGTATCCGGGATTGAAAAGCAATCCGAATTACGACCTGGCCTGCAAGTACCTGAAGAAAGGCTTCGGTGCGATGATGGCCTTCGGGATCAAGGGTGGCGAGGAAGCCGGTAAAAAATTTGTAAATGCCGTAGAGCTGTTGTCCCATGTCGCCAATGTCGGAGACACCCGCTCTCTCATCATCCACCCGGCCAGCACCACTCACTCTCAGTTGAATTCGGAACAGCGGCTGGCTGCCGGAGTAAGTGATGATTTAATCAGGCTTTCTATTGGTATTGAAGATATCAGTGATATAATTGCTGATTTCGAGCAGGCTTTCGCTAAAAGCCGGTTATAAGATAAAGACTCTAAATGCCCTTAAGGAGGAATTCCCGGTTATGTCATCCCATGTACCTGAGGATTTAACTGGCTCGGTGGGCTGGGTTAATTCGCATGTTGCTCGGCTGGCGGATAATAATAACCCTCTGCCCCTGGACTGCGGTGATTACCTGGCTCCCATCGATGTTGAATATGAAACCTATGGTCAATTAAACGTAGCTCACGATAATGCCATATTAGTTCTGCATGCACTGTCTGGTGATGCTCATGCAGCCGGATGGAGTGCAGACGCCGAAGTTAAGAATCGTCCCTGGCTTAACAAAGGCCCTGGCTGGTGGGATCAGATTATTGGCCCGGGTAAAGCACTCGATACCGATCAATACTTCATTATTTGCTCCAACGTCCTGGGCAGCTGTTATGGCACCACCGGTCCTGCATCGTTAAGTCCTGAAACCGGGCAGCCCTACGCCCTGACATTCCCGGTAGTAACCGTCGGTGATTGGGTGCGCTTGCAGGAACGTCTGATCACCGCATTGGGTATTGAACGTTTATATGCGGTGATCGGAGGGTCATTAGGCGGCCAGCAGGCGCTGGAATGGACTCTGGCTTATCCTGAACGGGTGAGTCAGGCCATTATCCTCGCTACCGCATCCCGTCTGGATGTTCAGGGCGTAGCATTTAATGCCGTTGGCCGGCATGCTATAACCAGCGATCCTAATTTTAATAACGGCAGCTACTACGGCCAGGATCAACCGGAACGAGGATTATCAGCCGCCCGTATGATCGGTCATGTTACCTATCTTTCAGATGAATCTATGGATCGCAAATTTGGCCGCCGTATCAGTCATGGGAATCCTTTAAGCTATCAGTTAGAAGCAGAGTTTGAAATTGAAAATTATTTGCAGCATCAAGGGCAATCATTTGTCCAGCGGTTTGATGCCAACAGCTATCTCTATATAACCAGGGCTATGGATTATTACGATGCTGCTGACTGGGCTAATGGCGATTTAGAACAGGCGTGCCAGCGTATCCAGAGTCGGCTGCTGCTGGTATCATTTTCTACCGACTGGCTGTATAAACCGGCCCAGCTTCGTGAATTAGCTTATGCCCTGAGCCGGAACCGGAAATCAGTGTCATATGTTGATTTTCCTTCCCCCTATGGTCATGATGCTTTTCTGTTGGAACACGAAAAGCTAAGTCCCCTAATTTCGGCTTTCCTGAAAGGAGGCGGCTGCTAATGGCGATGGCTTCCCGATACCGGTGGGATCACCAAGAAATATTCAGCCTGATACCTGAAGGTGCTTCCGTTCTCGATCTTGGATGCGGTGATGGAGAACTGCTGGCTTCCCTAATCAAGGAAAAGCGGGTACATGGTTTAGGCATAGAAAAAAATCTCGAACGGGTAGCAGAGACAGTTGGCCGCGGTGTACCGGTGTTACACCTGGATCTTGATCAGGGTTTAGCCGAATTCCCCGATCAATTTTTTGATTATGTCCTGCTGGAGAAAACCCTGCAGACAGTTACTAAACCTCTGGTAGTAATGGACGAAATGCTGCGGGTAGGCAAACATGGCGTTATAAGCTTCCCTAATTTCGGCCATCCGGAAGTGACTAGTTCACTGGTGGTTGGAGTTAGAATGCCGGTAACCCCGAATCTGCCTTACCAGTGGTACGATACTCCTAACATTCACCTGTTTACCGTTAATGACTTCATGGATCTTTGTGAGGAAAAAGGAATTGAGATTAAATTTTCACGGGTCTGGAAACAGGGTAAGGTAACTGACCTGGCCCGAGAGGATTTTTACCTGGCCGAAGAAGTCATGTTTGTGGTTTCTCGTAAACAATAAGTTCTAAACTGTGTGTCCAACAGCGACAAAAGTCAAACTTACTGGGTTTTAGATATTAATATCCTGGAATAACACTTGCATAAACCGTGTTTTAATGGCAAAATAGTAATGTTCGATTTATGCTCTGATAGAAGTCACTAAATTTAGCCGAAGTGGCGGAATTGGCAGACGCGCGCGACTCAAAATCGTGAGCCCTAAAGGCGTGGGGGTTCGAGTCCCCCCTTCGGCACCACTCAAAAAAAAGAGGGTTTTAACCCTCTTTATTTTTTTGTCTTCACTTGCCATCCGGTAGTTTACTGCCATTTTATATTGCTAAAACTAACCACATAAGCCGCCGGCATCCAAAAGGCCCATTGAATTCGGCGTAAAGACAATCGCGCTTATGAAACAGATCATCATCGTTTTCACACTCGTGCTTCCAATTTCTTTTCATACCTACTTTCTCTTCTGCCCATAGAAAAACTCTCCTCTGCGTAATCCTGAATTTTTGTTAATTCCCAATTTAAATGGTTATTTAAGTTAAGCTTCCGCAAGATGCGGAAGCAAGTCTGTACAATACTGTAAATTTATTTCTGTAGATTCAGAGATCCAGCTTGCCAACTCTGAAGACGTCCCCGGAAGGCCCCAAGGTATGTTTCCCTTTGTCACTAATTACGATATTGTAAAATCATTGTATAGCTAATTCAGGACAAATTGAGTGTTGAAGGTAACGGCACGGTCCTGTCCAGGAGTATTTCTTGTAAACAAAAGTTCATTGTTATTGGGACTATTTACTGTAATCATATAATCCGGTAAAAATCCATCATAAGCACTTTTAATTGCAGACGCTATCTGTTCACTAGTTTCGCCACTCGTTAAGGTAATGGACTTAATTATATGATTAATCCCGTCATCAAAACTCAGGTTAAGGTTACCGGAATTACTACTCCCCTGTGACACTATAAGTTTATTAACCTCAACTGCTGCTGCCTCACCGTTAACTGTATGAATCCCTGTAACATTACCTGTGCCGGTATTATCACTATCAATTAAGCTAAATACAACATTCTGATTATTACCAACAGTATTGGAAGTTAGAACAACTTCATTATCCAATCCACTTGCTGTATATCTGTCATGAATTGTACTGTTGCTATTGACAGCTTGAGCTACCATGGTTGCTAAATCTGTCGGGGTAGTACTACCCGGAAGCGGAATTAAAATAGTACTGTTTATAACTGCATCATTAACCGTAACAGTGATCTTACCAGCACCTCCAGGAGTAACCTGTTCTCCGACGGAACCAGCAAATCCTATAGAGGGATTAGCGACAAGTTCAATTTGAACATTTTTATCCAGCCATACTTCTTTTGCAGTAAATATAACAGTAGCACCCGATACATTAACAGTATAGTACGGCACCAAATTGGGGTTATTTACTACTGCACCTGCAATATGCCCCGCTATTGATTCTTTAGTATCTGTCCAAACAGCATCATAAACATTTTGGTTCACTGATGTAGTCCCATCGTTCAGGGTTATAACAATAACCCCATTAGAGGTAATCGTTCCTGGAACAGTAATTTGATTTACTTCTAATTGACCAGTTTTCGTAGTACCTCCTATTGTCAGCCGACTTTCTTCTTTGGCTCCCAAGGTACCAGCAGTCAGTTCATTCATGCTCATTGGAAATGCCGTTTTTATTAATTTGTTTGTACGTGTACTTTCTCCCTTAGCAGTCTCAGTCATAGTAACATAGATATCAGTCAAATCAGAATTAAAGCCACCACTAATTGTCACTGTCGCAGTACCAGATGTACCCCCCTGGGTAACAGTCCCGATTACGGTTCCATCAGTCGCTGCATCATATACCTTTACAACTGAATTAGCAGGAACATTGGCCAGAGATACACTATCATCACCTGATGGGTTGTCAATCACCGTTATATCCCCAGCAGCAGGGGCAGCCGTTTCTCCTATGGTTATACCAGTAAGTACCGGAACGTCCTGATAACCAGTAAATCCAATACCTAACTGACCATAACCGTTATAGCCCCAAGCCCAAACCGTTCCATCATTCTTGAGCGCCAGGTTGTGATACTCTCCTGCTGTAATATCAGCTATCCCTGATAAGCTGTTAACCTGAACCGGGCTGTATTGAGCAACATTAGTATGATTACCCAACTGACCTAATTGGTTATCCCCCCAGGCCCATACCGTCCCATCATTCTTCAGAGCCAGACTGTGATCTCGGCCTGCGGCTATAGCAACTATTCCAGATAAACCATTTACCTGTACCGGTATTGCACTGTCAGTAGCAGTAGTATTACCCAACTGACCTAAGTTGTTATGACCCCAGGCCCACACTGTCCCATCATTCTTAAGAACCAGGCTGTGTCCCACGCCACCAGCAACCGCAATAATTCCAGACAAATTGTTAACGTACTGGGGGCTATATCGTGAAACAGTAGTGTTATCTCCTAGCTGACCAAAATCATTATCACCCCAGGTATACACACAACCATCATTCGTTAAAGCCAGGCTGTGATACCAACCGCTGGCAATGCTTACTACTCCGGTTAAGCCTGAAACCAATACGGGACTATTGCAATCGGTTGTAGTTCCATTACCAACTTGGCCAAAATTGTTCTTGCCCCAGGCCCATACTTCACCATTAGATTTCAATATTAGGTTATGATACCAACCGCTGGCAATAGCTGCAGCACCGGAAATGCTATTGACCTGAACTGGTGTATGTTTTTCAACAGTAGTACCATCCCCCAGCTGATAGTTGTCATTTCGCCCCCAACTCCAGACACTACCGTCGTTCTTGAGTACCAGACTATGCCGTTCGCCTCCGGTAACAGCAACTACTCCGGATAAGCCGTTAACCGAAACAGGCAGCGATCTATTAGTAATACTTCCATCACCAACCTGTCCCCAATCGTTAAAGCCCCAGGCCATAACATTGCCGCCGCTTCTCAAAGCCAGACTGTGATTTAGGCCAGTTGTTACGGGATCTACCGTAACCCGGAAGGTGGTAGTATTACTGCCATAACCATCCTTGGCTGCGGTTACAGTGATGTTGGAAGAGCCAGATTTAACCCCGGTAATACTTAAAACATGGTCACTAACCCCAACCGCAGCTACTTCAGGATCAGATGAAACGGCGCTAATTAATGCATCCACCGGATTGGTTATAACTGATATATTGGATAAGGTTAACCCGGAAGCTACGCTTCGCTCACCGACATAGTTAATTCCAACCATATTGGAACATATCTGATCAACACTAATCGTCAGATCGATATAGGCCTTTACCCTGCCTATATCATCTGTGGCTAACAGTAACAAATGCTGACCTGCTGTAATGGTTATATTTGTTCCTGAGGTATAGTTGCCGGCCAGGTTATTAATATTATTTAAAGCAGGAATGGCAAATTCCGATGAACCAACCCTGTACTGCCATTTGGTGGCATCTTTAATTCCCATAAGGTTAAGGCTGGTTATCTTGGTAGTACCCAATACTGACCCCGGTACTGGTGATGAATAATTGGTCGTTAAACTTAGAGTTGGTGCAGGTGTATTTAACTGACCGTATGTGTTATCTCCCCAGGCTGCTACTGTACCATCATTTTTTAAAGCAAGCGAGAAGTAACCCCCTGCTGTAATAGCTTTAATATTAGTAAGGCCTGCTGGTATAATCGACTGTCCGCATTGTATACCATCTCCCGTAATGATGCTTGTACCGGCTCCCCATGCTACTACTGTTCCATCACCTTTTAGTGCCAGAGAGTGCAGCCCTCCAGCTGAAATAGCTGCTACATTATTTAGGCCGGCAGGTACCATAGATTGTCCGTGATTGAGAGTGGATCCAGTGTTAATGGTCCCTGCCCCCCAAGCTACCACCGTTCCATCGCCCTTTAACACCAGCGAATGACACAACCCGCCAGCAA
This sequence comes from Methylocystaceae bacterium, assembly GCA_050259135.1. GTDB lineage: Bacteria > Bacillota > Syntrophomonadia > Syntrophomonadales > JBLNAA01 > JBLNAA01. The sequence continues at coordinate 25,977 of JBLNAA010000033.1, forward strand.
CCGCCGCCACATTATTAAGCCCGCCCGGAACAGCAAGTTCGCCATTAATATTAGAGCCCCAGGCAACAATAGTCCCATCACTTTTTATTGCCAGTGAATGATCAATACCAGCATCAATAGCAACCACGTTATTTAAGCCCGGTGGTACGTTTATTTCAGCGAATTCATTCCTGCCCCACGCTACAATTGTTCCATCATTTTTTAGAGCCAGAGAATGATAACCTCCAGCAGAAATTGCTATAACCCCGCTTAAACCAGCAGGCACATCTGTCTGACCATAATTATTCCAGCCCCAAGCTGCTACGGTACCATCATTCTTTAGCGCCAGAGAGTGATATCCACCTGCAGACACAGCTACTACCCCGTTTAGTCCATCCGGTACATTCGTTTGACCGTTAGTACCTGAACCCCAGGCTACGACGGTTCCATCATTCTTTAGGGCCAGTGCGTGAAAATACCCGGCGGATATTTGTACTAACTGGTTTCCTGCAGCATTATCTACCATTATACAGAAGGTCCTCGTACACATTTTCCGACCACTCTCGGTGGTGGTCACTACAATATTGAGGGTATCAGGTGAGGTAATTTTGTAGTCCGCTCCGGATGTATAGGCAACACCATTTATAGTTATGGTTGACTGGGCTGCTCCGGCGTCAGTAACAGTAAATTTAATTGTATCGGCTGTGCCACTCATCCACCCGGTTACAGCCCCCGTGGTATCAGTCCCTCCGGCGGCAGGTATAGCAACATTGGTCACTCCCCCTGCTGGGTTACTGCTGCCGGCAGCCAGAATAATGCTGCTAGGTGTTGCGGCATCAGTATCGGATATATCATCGGAACGGTTTATAACCAGGGCATAAACCTTAGTTGTACTGCCATCCTGCGCCGTGATCTTGATATATGCGGTGTTAGCCCCTACGGCTAAAGGCATAGCTTTGTCAGTAATCTCTGCCGAGCAGCCGCTGTCGCTATACAGTTTCCAGGTGGCACCGGAGCTAACCGTTACGTATACCGTCAGGCTGGTAGTATTATTAGCTGCATTAGCCGTTATGGCAGTGCCGCTGATGACAGCATTAGAGGGCACAGTTACCGCTGTTACATCACAGGCTGAACTATAATTATTGTTACTTCCGCTGCTGCCTGATGTAGTGGCAGTTGGTGTATTGCTGCCGCTGCTTATGCCTACCTGCTGAAGGGCAGCACTGATTATGCTCTGGGTTGTATTTGTTGTTATCGGTGTTGTTGGTGTCACAACCGGATTCGGCTGTTCCACCGGTGCCGGGGGCGGCGGAGGTGGTGCAACCGCCTCCTGCTGTTGATCCATAATCTGAGCTGTCTGCTGAACCCATTGCTGCTCCTGGGCAAACTGCTGCACCTGTTGCTGTGACATGGGGGTTGGCGGTGGCGGCGGAGCCGCCTGTGATGTCAGCTGGTTGGCCTGGTTTTGTGTTAAGGATACTGTCTGTCCACCAGCAGTTATTTCCATGCTGCCTGTTAAACAGGCTGAACTGCTCTGCCCAGTAGAACTGACAAAATTTTGCCAGAAAGTACCTCGTACTGCGGCAACACCCCAGGGCATATCAACTTCTACCTTGACCTTTTTGGCCTGAGCGGTTGCATACCAGGGCTGAGCCTTGGGAGTGGCTGTAGCCATAGTCCCTAATAAATTATAATCCTGGTTAGTGCTGGCTAATGCTGCTATCATATGGACTGGGTCGTAACCTGTAGTACCCTTAGCAGTTTCACTTCCGTCATGTCGGGAAGCTAGCGCACCGAGCAGCAGACCTCTTTTTAAGTCAACATTTAACCAATCGATAGCTATTCCTTCACTGCCATCTGTTTTAATATATCGTCTTCCTTCAGCCGCTTTGACTATTATCAGGGTATCGTCTTTAATTAGAAGACTGGAACCATCTGGATAGCTAATTTCTGCTTTGGCACCTTTTACTGATGTAATGGTATCTCCCGCCCCAATAACGGTTGCCTGAGTTACGATTGTTCCTTTATCACTGCTGTTTTTAATAAGGCTGACAGTTCCAGCCAGGGGAGTCAGGGTTCCGGGAAGAAGCGCCTTATATAAAGAAGGATCCTGGGTGAAAAGTATGCCTAATGCCTGGGCCAGGTTGGCCCGGGTAAAGGGAGCATCGGGCATAAATCTTTTTCCGTCAGTACTTAAGCCTGCCATTCCGGCTTCCAAAGCAGCGGCTACCGGTTTGGCTGCCCAGTGTTTGTCATTTATATCATTTAACGTAGGAAGCGCAGCCTGGGATATATCTGATTTGGATAGACGAAAAATGAGAGAAATTCCTTCAGCCCGGGTAAGCTTCTGTTCAGGGCGGAACGTTTTGTCAGGGTTGCCTTTTAGGTAGCCGGCTTTGGCGGCAGCAGATATATATGCCTTGGCCCAGTATTTATCACTGACATCTTTGAAGCTGCTGGCTGCAGTATCCAGAGTTAGGTTGGCAGCTTTACAGATTATTACGGCAGCTTCGGCTCGGGTCAATCCCGAATTAGGATGGTAGGTACCATCTGGATAACCATTAATGATTCCTTTGCCCGCCAGGTATTTAACATATGGCAGGGCCTGATCGGCGGCTACGACATCTTTGTATACTGCTTTATTTTGTTGAGTTGTTTCTGCAGCAGTTGTATTCGACCCCAGCGGCAATAACCCCAATAGCATTATTATCCCTAGTAAGTATATACCCGCCCACTTTAACCGTCTCATTACCTCTCCCCGTTCTGTGGAAATACTACTATTTTATTTCATTTTACCTTTTTCTAATTTAATACTTTATTTATATAAAATAAAACCTTTTAAAGATAGATATTAAAATTTCTTAAACTTCAAAAGAGGATGATCCTAGAGAATTCCCAAGCCACTCCCACACCGCTACTGCGACACCTTCGACACGGGTAAGTTTTTGTTGGGGCGGAAGGTCAACCACACCAGTAATAAAAATACCCTTCTGGATATAGTCTAGAAGGGCTTTATAGGGTCATCGGATTCTGGATGATTTTTAAAGTCCATACACCCATAAGTGAAAAAATAGGATACTACACAATATGATAAAAATGCGCCACAGCAAAGTAATAATTTATAATTAATAAATAATGCCCAAATCACTACAACTGGAGGTTACAATGCAAGTTAAAATGATTGAGAAAAATAAAAAAGCTTTCTTAGATTTATTACTTTTAGCGGATGAACAAGAAAGTATGATTGACAACTATTTACATAGAGGGACATTGTTTGCCTTGTATGATGAAGACTTGAAGAGCGTTTGCGTTGTAACAAAAGAGGGTGATGGAATTTTTGAGCTAAAGAGTTTAGCTACATATAAAAAATATCAAGGACGAGGCTACGGAAGTAAATTGGTAAATTACATATTTGACTACTACATAGGCGAATGTAAAACGATGTTAGTTGGTACAGGGGATATTTCTCAAATAATTTCTTTTTATGAGCATTGTGGATTCAAGATCTCCCATAAAGTTAGTAATTTTTTCATTGATAACTATGATAAGCCGATTTTTGAAAATGGTATTCAACTCATTGACATGATTTATTTGAAAAAGAATTTTAAATATTAATCCTCCAAGGATTATACGCAGCAGAGGGTGTAAGTTGACACCCTCTAATCTGTGCTCTTCAAGGGGCTAACAGCAGCCGGAATTTCCTCCGTCGGCTGAGTCGGAACAACCACAAGTCGGTTCTGTACCGGTCAGGGCTCCCCGGATGATAGCCGCCGCACAACCCACCCCACTCTGCACGGTGATAGCTTCAAATGGGCAGTTACGAGCACATGCGCCACATTCCATACAAGCATCCCGGTCGCGAATAGCTATTAATTTGTCCTGTATTTCCAGCACATCATGTGGGCAAACATCCAGGCAGATACGACAGCCGGTACATTTATCACGGTCGACCATCAAGGTAACAACATTTTTTAAATATCGGTGTTTCATGCTTCCTCCTCCTTGGGTTGAAAACCCGATTAACTATACGAACAGCCGGATACACCACAGCACGATCCCTAAACCCGCCGAGCCAGCAATCAATGGGACCGCGATCCGCATTTCCCTCCGTACTCCCGACAGCGAGGTATAGGTGGATGAACCTGTAAAATTCATAGTTAGATAGGCGGAGATGGCTGGCAGCAATAGGAGATATGCTGCGGCAGTCACCTGGCCGTGTAACCCAACAGTTAAGCTATAAAGGCGGATGACTGCGGCTGACCAAAGCAATCCCATCAGCCATCCTTTCCAGGCAAATGCTCGCCCGGGAATAAGGGGCAGGAGAATGGGGGCTGCCACCGCACCAGCCACGACTGCTCCCAGTATGGGGATAATTTCAGCCCAGGTAACCTGCAGCAGTCCGATAAGCTGCAGCAAGAGGAGTATAACCGCCAGCCACATAAACGGAGTTTTCAAATTATACAGCTCGATGGGGGTCAGCACTAGGCGGTCCATAGTGTTAAAGCGCACTGTGCGCATATCGCGGGTGGCCTTGTATCCGGCGGATATAAAAGCAGGAATGTCCTTTGCCCGAACCGGGCCATAAATTACCCGGAAACCGCTCTGCCGCTTGATTTCATGAGCAGCGATCCCGGACGCCCCTAACTGAGGGACGATGATGACACGATTACTGACGACCTCTGCCATGCGACAGCGGGTAAGCTGGTTGATCAGTTCCGCCGTACCGAAGGTGCCCTTTCCGGCTGCACACCAGACATTGATCCCTTTAGTGTCAAGCACTAGAATCCAGGCATTAATATTGTCCAAGGCCCGGCGCAGGTGGTCAAAACTCATCTTGTAGTTAGCTGAGGCAAACACCGGCGAGGATTGGTCCGGATGACCCACCGCGTATAAACCGGGAGTAATGATATAGTTCATCCGGCTGGAACCCCAGCGAGCCTTCCATGAACCCTGATAGTCTGCCAGGGTCCAGCGGGTAGCTGCCTGAGGCACCTGGCCGATAGGAGAATTGATTACCCCCACCACCCAATGAGGCTTAGTCAGTTGATTCAGGCAAGGAACATCAACCCCTGAACTGCAACAGGTGCTGATGTCAGATTCTGGGCCACTGCAGGTACAGGCACTGGGAGCAGCTGCAGGTGCTGGACAGCAGGCAGATGTGCCGCTGGATTCAGTGGAACCGGTACCCACAGCACTGGTTTCAAGAAAATCAAATATACCGTTCGGAATACGTTTTACCGACGAATTATTATCGCAACAATCGCCCATACTTCATACCTCCCCGGGAAATACATTTAATGACCATTTCTTATGGTTCAGTTTGGAAATATTTTTGTCTGAACCGTAAAGCCACATTGACCAGGGCTATCATAACCGGCACCTCGATTAATGGCCCAATTACGGCCGCAAAGGCTTGACCGGACTGAATTCCGAAAACTGCTACCGCTACTGCAATGGCCAGTTCAAAGTTGTTGCTAGCAGCGGTAAAGGATAAGGTGGTTGTTTGCTGGTAACTGATTCCGCTTCTCCGGGAAATGAAAAAGGATGCCATAAACATGACCAGGAAGTAGATACATAAAGGAACCGCTATACGCACTACATCCATGGGCAATGCCACGATGTACTTACCCTTAAGCGAGAACATGACGACAATGGTAAACAAAAGCGCGATTAAAGCAATGGGTCCGACCGTCGGTACGAATTTGGTATCATACCACTCAGCACCCTTTATGGGGCGTAAAATAAGTCTGGTTAAAAATCCGGCTGCAAAAGGTATACCGAGGTAAATCGCTACACTTTCAGCTACTTCGCCAATCGAAACCTGAACTGTCATACCCTTTAATCCCAGCCAGGTAGGAAAAACTGTTATAAACAAATAGGCGTAGATGGAGAAAAAGATAACCTGAAATACCGAATTCAGGGCCACTAAAGCAGCTGCATATTCATTGTCGCCGTCCGCTAAGCTGTTCCAGACGATAACCATAGCTATGCAGCGCGCCAGGCCGATTAAAATCAGGCCCGCCATATATTCCGGGTAATTATGCAGGAATATAACCGCTAGTATGAACATGAATATCGGCCCCAGAATCCAATTCTGCAGTAAGGATAACAGCATTACTTTGCGGTTTATAAACACTTTCCCTATCTCTTCGTACCTGACCCTGGCCAATGGCGGATACATCATCACGATTAACCCAATGGCAATGGGTATAGATGTTGTTCCGAGAGACATATTACTTAACCATTTGGAAAAGTTGGGATAAAAATAGCCTGCCCCTACACCAATTGCCATCGCCAAAAAGATCCAAAGAGTCAGGTAACGATCGACTACTGATAGGCGTTTAGTTACCGTTTCTGTCATTTAACCCCCTCCTACCATCTCGATGAAGACGTTAATTCGAAGAGTTTGGGCTTTCTTGCTGGCTATCCGCAACATTTTTTAGGACACGCCCCTGCCTTGTTTTCTTCGACATGTACCCCGGAAACACAAAGGC
>JBLNAA010000034.1:0-4369 GCA_050259135.1 Methylocystaceae bacterium
GAGGCTGGACATGCGGTAGTCAGCCATTACCTGGAACATACCGATAAGGTACACAAAATCTCGATCATCCCGCGCGGGCGAGCTGGTGGTTATACCCTGCTCCTGCCGGAAGAGGACCGCAATTATATGACGAAATCGCATCTTCTGGATGAGGTTACTACCTTACTGGGGGGACGGGTAGCCGAGAGCCTGATACTTAAAGAGATTTCCACCGGTGCTCAAAACGACCTGGAAAGAGCTACTTCTATTGTCCGCAAAATGATTACCGAATATGGTATGTCAGAAGAGCTGGGGCCGATGACCTTTGGCCATAAGTCAGAAGAAGTCTTTTTGGGCCGTGATATTTCACGAGACCGCAACTATTCGGAGAATATAGCTTTTGCTATTGATAAAGAGGCCAGTCAGTATGTTGAACAATGTTATGAACGGGCCCGGCAGCTTTTAAGCGACCATGAGGACAAACTGCATGAAGTAGCCAAATTCTTGAAGAATCATGAAGTGATGGAAGGTGAGCAATTCCTGGCCTTGATGGAAGGCACCTTCGTAGAGCTGCCTGATGAATCGGTAAATGAAACCGAGAAAGAGGAAGCCAGGCCGATAACAAATGAGGGGGATGAAAGTGGCCGAGCAGACTTTTCTGATGATCAAGCCTGATGGAGTACAGCGCGGTTTAATTGGTAATATTATTTCCCGGCTGGAACAAAAAGGGTATCGGCTGGCGGCTATGAAAATGATACAGATCAGCCCGGAACTAGCCCGCCAGCATTATGCAGAACATGTTGATAAACCTTTTTTTTCGGAAATGAGCAATTTTATTACTTCTTCACCAGTAGTCGCTATGGTTTGGGAAGGCGAGCAAGTGGTTACAGCGATGCGTACCCTAATGGGCAGCACCAATCCTAACACTGCTGCCCCGGGAACTATTCGCGGTGACCTGGGCAAAACTATATCTCAAAACTTAATTCATGGTTCCGATTCAATAGAGGCAGCTGAGCGAGAAATAGGATTGTTTTTTAGAGACGGCGAGATATTGAATTATCAGCGTGATATAGAGCGTTGGATATAGCAGCTGAATTTAGCCGAGCTTGACCTTATGGAGGCAAGCTCGGTTTTACTGTGATTTGTGCAAATATTATCGTTGACGCCACTAAAACCGTCAGGCAAGATTTAAGTATACAATACACACAACTTTTCATTTTAAATATGCTTAAAATGTTGCAACTTCAGTGATACTAAAGTGAAAAGTGAGCTTAATTCCCGATATTTTACCGGTTAACATTACCGAGGAGAAGGATATCGGCAAGGTGTGTATAATATATAAAGAACCTTACAAATGTTAAGGTGGGGTTAAAATGAAACGAATTGAAATTTTAATGAAGGATCCGTTGTATCTCGAATATCTGGGGAAAAATACGGCAATTGAAGAGAAGCATGTATTTTGCAAATATGATTTGCAGCATATGATTGATGTAGCTCGGATTATTTATATTTTGATTCTCGAGCATAACGATCTCGACTTTTTTATCAGTGAGGCCGGACTAAGCGGCCGTCTGGCAGCCAAAGAGGTAATTTATGCGGCCGGATTGTTACATGATATTGCCAAGTGGCAGGAATATGAAACCGGAACGGATCATGCCGCGCTGGGGTCCCGGCTGGCTCGTAACCTGCTGCAGAAGTGTCTTTTTAATGATAATGAAATCAGTGTAGTGGCACATGCCATCTATGAACATCGTAATGTAACCCGCGATATGAGTTTCCTGGGTGAGAAAGTACATCGAGCTGACAATTTATCCCGGTTCTGCTATGAGTGCAGTGAGCGGAATGATTGTACTAAATATAAAAAACGGGAAACCGGTACCGATTACCTGGTTTATTAATAATTAATGATCTGCTCTTATAAATGCAACCTGACAAGAGGTAATCAAAATGCCGATTTTTAATAGGACTACGGGCAGCCGCCAGCTGAATATGGCGGGTGGCCGTTATTTGCAACTGGGTGAAAAGACTTTAGTTATGGGCATCCTTAATGTTACTCCTGATTCGTTCTCTGACGGCGGCCGGTTTTGTAATCCGGCTGAGGCGTTGGCCCACGCGCAAGAAATGCAGGATGAGGGTGCCGATATTATCGATATCGGCGGTCAATCCACCAGGCCTGGTTCACGGGTGGTAAATGCTGAAGAAGAATGGCAGCGTCTGGCGCCAGTATTGCCGCAGCTGGTTAAAAAATTGACGGTGCCAGTTTCGGTTGACACCTATTATCAGCTAGTAGCTGAACGGGCACTGGAACAAGGGGCTCACATTATTAATGATGTCTCCGGGTTTAAAGTGGATCCCGGGCTGGCTGAAGTAGTCTATCGTTATGGGGCTGCAGTGGTAATCATGCATGCTCGTTTGCATAGCGGTTACCAGGACCTGATGACTGATGTTAAGTCTGAGCTGAGGGCTGCAGTTGACTGGGCCCGGACTGCGGGGATCAGCAATGACCAAATTGTTATCGATCCAGGAATTGGCTTTGGTAAAACCGCAGAAGAAAATCTGGTACTGCTGGGCCATCTAAACGAGTTTAAAGCTCTGGATTATCCGGTATTGCTGGGTGCTTCCCGCAAATCATTTCTGGGTCAGGTGTTTGGACTTTCCCCGGAAGAAAGACTGGAAGGCAACTTGGCGGCAGCGGCTGCCGGTATAATGGCCGGGGTTGACATCCTGCGGGTTCATGATGTAGGATCAACTGTACGCTTGGCCCGGGTGCTGGAAGGGATCTTAAACCATGGATAAGATAATAATGCAGGGTATGCGTTTTATGGCCTGCCATGGGGTCCTGGATTTTGAGCATCATCAACCGCAGCCATTTATAATTGATGCCGTATTGGAACTGGATCTATGGATGGCTGGAAGAAATGATAACCTGGGCCATACGGTCAGTTATGATACGGCGTATCATACAATTATGGATATCGTTACCGGAGACCACATTGATTTGCTTGAAACCCTGGCGGCCAGAGTGGCTGATGGTTTACTGACTGCTTACCCGGCAGTCGGGAAGGTACAGGTAACGGTTAAGAAACCCCAGGCACCGGTAGATGGTGAATTTGATTATTTTGCCGTGAACTTGGATCGGGTACGTACCAAGCGGTGCTACATCGGTCTGGGTTCCAACCAGGGCAGCCGTCAGGATTATTTACGATCAGCGGTAAGCCTGGTAAATCAGATACCAGATACCCGAGTGGAAACCGTTTCCCCAATTTACGAAACGGCGCCCTGGGGCAAGCTGGATCAGCCCGCTTTTCTAAATCAGGTGATAGCAGTAGATACAGCTTTAGATCCTTTTACTCTGCTGTCGCAGCTTTTAAGCATTGAGCAGGTTTTGGGACGAATTCGGGTGGAAAAATGGGGCCCCCGGACCATCGACCTTGATTTGCTCTGGTACGAAGACTTTGAAATCAACACGGAAAGACTGACTTTACCACACCCGTTGCTGGAGGAGCGGCTTTTCGTTTTATATCCGTTGGCCGATTTACATCCAGATCTTATTATTGCTGGTGGCCGCAGTGTGAGCGAAGTACTGCAGCGCCAGCTTCTAAAGGAGGGAAACAGCGCTATCAACCGGCTGTAAAGCCGGCAAAAGGAGGAAGAACTGCAAACATTCCCGCTGGTTTTAGGGACATGCCTGTATCCGTTCGGAGCAGGACGTATCCAAAGGAGGTAATTTTCATGTCACCAAAAGTCGGCATGATTGGGGCGGGAGTTGTTGGCACGGCGGTCGGCGTTATTCTCATGGCAAAGGGTTATGAGGTTACGGGCGCGTTCGATATTGAACCCGAATCTACTGATACCTGGAACAGACTGACCGGGACCAGGGTTTTTACTGCCCCGGAGGAGCTGGTTCGGCAAGTTGATGTAGTGTTTATCACCACCAACGATGCAGCGATTGCTGGGGTGGCTGAAGGTCTCGCCCAGAGTGAGGCGATTCATCCAGGTCAAATCTTCATTCATATGAGCGGCGCGTTAACTTCGGATGTTATGAATGCGGTGCGAGAGCGGAGCGCAATTGCTCTGTCACTGCATCCGTTACAATCCTTTGCCCATGTGGAAAGTGCTATAGCCAATTTACCCGGTTCGGTATTTTCGATTGAAGGAGACGAAGCGGGTAAAGAAACCGCCACCCAACTGGTGTCAGCACTGGGAGGGGAGTACTTTATTATTGCCAAAGAAGCCAAGCCCGTTTATCATGCTGGAGCCTGTGTAGTTTCTAATTATCTGGTTACATTAATCGACTTCGGCACGCGGTTTTTAGAGTCAACCGGTATGCCGCGTGCAACCGCACAAAAAGCACTTATGCCCTTAATACAGGGAACTATAAATAATATTG
>JBLNAA010000035.1:0-5795 GCA_050259135.1 Methylocystaceae bacterium
ACCGTATGTGCGCAGGATCTACAGCCGGATATTGATTATTATGCCAAGATGGTAGTGGAAATTGGTCACCATGATCACCATGAGCTGCATCCGGTAGGGTTACCATTAGAAATTATTCCGGCTAGCTATCAGCACCCGCATATCGGTGAACATTATGAAGTTACCGTACTATATCAGGGAAAGCCGCTAACCGGGGCAAAGATTGCAGCAACCTATGCCGGAAACCGACAGGCTGGCTACCCGGTTAATACCTATACTGACAGCCAGGGACGAGCCAAGATCTTTTTAGCGGCCCGGGGAAATTACCTGATTATATGTCAGCATGAAAAGATCATCAGTTCCTTTACTCTGGTAAAAAGCTACTAGAGCTGACCGAATCCTGGCTAATTGACAGAAAAAATGAAATAAAGCCAAACTGGCATTAAAACAACCGTGAAGAGTTCTGACATTAGGCAGAACCCCACACGGTTGTATTTTTATGTCACCAAAAGAAAAAAGTAGTCGAAAAACCTGAAGCCAACCATTAGGAATAAAAAATTACAAAACAGGCAGGAAAAAGCTACTCGGTGCCGAAATGCTTATGATAATTTGATCGAAAATACTCCGAGCCCATACTTCCTAAGGTTATTCTATTTTGCTATGGATGATGGGCCGCTAGGGTAGCGAGGGAAACCTTTCTGCCTCCCTTTTTGGAAAGGAGTAGCTGCTTACATCGTACAGTAGTACCGTATTGTTGGTATTACTATAACTGTATGATTGTGTCCGGCTATTTCTAGCCGGGCACTTTTTATTAGGCGATAAGGCAACAGCGGGGGTAACCATGCATGAATTAGCGCTGGTGGAAAACATTTTGGATACAGTAAGGATCAGTGCCATTACCAATGAGATCAAACAGGTAGGACGTATAAAATTGGTAATCGGCAAGTTATCCATGGCACTCCCTGACAATCTGGAGTTCGCATTTTCCTGTCTGCAACAGCAGGATCAATTGTTTGCCGAGGCCTACCTGGATATTGAAGAGAGAAACGTTGTTGTCAGGTGTAGTACCTGCGATGTTGAATTTCCGATCGAACAAAATGAAGCCTATCAATGTCCGCACTGTCAACAAAACAATATCACCTTGATTAGCGGACGTGAGCTTTACATCGATTATTTCGAGGGTAATGATACGTAAATATAGCCCCTTAAACCTGGGAACCTGATGTGCATATCGGTTCGTATCAGGAGGGATAAAAAATTGATTGAACTGGTTTGAAGGAGGGGGTGCTAGAAAAAACCAGTAATCAATCCAAAAAGAGAGGTATAACCCCGAAAAATGAACAATGTTGTGGGGAGGGATTAGAATAATGCCAGTTAAGTTAACCCGTCGTGATTTTGTTAAGTTGACCGCAGGGTCAGCAGCGGCTATTTCTTTGTCGAGCTTACTTGCCCCGTATATGAAAGAAGCTGTAGCCGCTGGAACAGCACCACCGGTTATCTGGATCCAGGGGGCCAGCTGTACCGGTTGTTCCGTATCATTGCTCAACTCGGTTCACCCCAGTATTCAGGAGATTCTTCTCCAGATTATCAGCTTGCACTATCATCCCAATGTAATGGCTGCCGCCGGCGATCTGGCGATCAAGGATGCCATGTACAAGGTAGCTGCTGAGAATAAGGGCAACTTCTTCTTGGTGGTCGAAGGTTCAGTACCTACCGCAGCAGAAGGTTTATACTGCACCGTCGGCGAGGAAAATGGTGTACCTATAACCTTTGAAAAGCTGGTTAAGGACATCGGCAGTCAGGCCAAGGCTATTTTGAACTTTGGTACCTGTTCCGCCTATGGCGGAGTACCGGCAACCCCGCCTAATCCTACCGGATGTAAACCGGTAAGTGACATTGTTAAAGGAGTGCCACATGTCAATGTACCAGGTTGTCCTCCTCATCCCGATTGGATGGTAGGCACCATTGGCCACATTGTTCTCTATAACGACTACCCCGAAGTAGACCGCTTTGGCCGTCCTAAAATGTTCTTCTCCGGTATTGTTCATGACAATTGCCCGCGCCGACAGTATTTTGATAATGCCATTTTTGCCAAGAACTTCAGTGAACCGGGATGCCTGTTAGAGGTAGGATGTAAGGGCCCCCTGGCTCATTGTGACGCGACTACTCGTGAGTTTAATGGGGGAGTAAACTGGTGTATTAAAGCCGGAGCACCCTGTATCGGATGTACCGAACCCCAGTTCCCGGGCTGGCCTATGTATGAACGGCTGCCGGAAGCTCCTTTAAGTCCGACCCTTAGTGCCACCGCTGATGAAATCGGCATTGCTCTGGGTGCTGCCGCCGTCTTAGGTATCGGCGGACACATGGCAGGCAACGTACTTACTGGCCGTATCGGTGGGAAAAAGGACGAGAAGGAAGGTGACGCCTAATGCCGCAGAAAATAATAGTTGATCCTGTAACCCGCATCGAAGGTCACCTGAAAATCGAGGTGGAAGTAGATGGTGGCAAAGTAGTAGAGGCCAGAACCAGCGGAACCATGTTCCGGGGTATCGAGTTAATCCAAAGGGGGCGTGACCCCCGTGATGCCCAACAGATGGTGCAGAGGATCTGCGGAGTATGTCCTACTGGTCATGCCACAGCAGGAACTCTGGCCCTCGATGATGCTTTCGGTATTGAGCCGCCGCCCAATGGTAGAATTATCCGTAACTTGATCCTGGGCTCTAACTTTGTACAATCTCATATTCTGCACTTCTTCCATCTGGCTGCGCTTGATTATGTCAAGGGTCCGGATGTACCGCCGTTTACTCCGCGTTACCAGGCTGATTACCGTCTGCCGGACGCGGTGAATAAAAAAGCGGTTGATGCTTACCTGGAAGCCCTCAATATGAGGCGTAAAGCCCAGGAAATGCTGGCGATCTGGGGCGGCAAAATGCCGCATGTTCAGGCTATCGTTCCCGGCGGCGTCACTGAACGTCCTGACAGTCAGAAGATTGTTGATTTCAAATTCCGCTTACAGGAATTAATCGGTTTTGTTGATAACGTATATATTCCGATCGTACAGGCAGTAGCCGGTGCCTACGGAGACTGGTTCGATATTGGCCGCGGCTGCATGAATATGATGGCCTACGGTGGGTTCCCTCTGGAGGAAGGTAAAGACCATGTCAAGAAGAATAAATTCTTCCCCGCCGGCATCTACTTTAATGGTCAATTCGGTGACTTTGATCCCGCCAAGATTACTGAAGAAGTCAAGTATTCCTGGTATGAAGAAGATACCGGGGGCCTGAGTCCGCAGGATGCAATGGTTAAACCCGATCCCAAGAAAAAGGATGCCTATTCCTGGCTGAAGGCACCGCGTTATGACGGACAGCCCATGGAAGTTGGACCGCTGGCTCGTATGTGGGTTGCCAAGCAAAAAGATGTTGCCAGCCTCGGAAATAAAGCATTCTCCGTTATGGGCCGTCATTTTGCCCGGGCAGTTGAGTGCTCAGAGGTAGCTCATGCCCTGGATAAGTGGGTAGGCGAGTTAGCTCAGGGGGCGGATGTTTGCACTCCGCATGAAATTCCGAGCAGCGCTCAGGGTATGGGCTTATGCGAAGCGGCCCGCGGTGCTCTGGGACACTGGCATAAGATTACCCATCAGCGTACAGATATTTACAATGCTGTGGTGCCGACTACCTGGAACGCTTCACCCCGTGACGAAGTTGACAAGCGTGGTCCCATGGAGCAAGCCTTAATCGGTACTCCAGTTGCGGATCCAGCTAACCCGGTTGAACTGGTCAGGATCGTCAGAGCTTTTGACCCTTGTTTTGGCTGTGCTATCCATCTGATGACCCCCGACAAAAAGGTTATTGCCCAGTTCAGAATTGACTAGGGAGGAGGGGCCAAGATGGTTGTAAAGATGGAGCAAAGACACCCGATCTGGGTACGCATATTTCACTGGACTAATATGATATCCATTACTTTGCTTATCCTGTCCGGGTTCTATATCCATGCCCCGCTGGCATTCAGACTGTTCAAGAATATGGATAATGCGCGCATGCTGCATTTTATCCTGGCCATGGTTCTTTGTGTGGGTGTTGTGGGTCGAGTATATTATGCCTTGGCGACCAAAGACTATAAAAATATTTGGTTTGATGTAAAGAACGACCCCAAGAAATTTCCCAGTATGATCAAGTACTATACCTTCTTTACCGATAAACACCCGCATTACGGCAAGTATAATCCGGGTCAGAAAATGATGTATTCCGGCTGGTTGGGGCTGGCATTAATTCAGATTATTACTGGCTTTGTACTCTATAAGCCGAATACCTTTTTGTGGCTCGGAGGTTTTTTGGGTGGACTAGTAGCGGTGCGCTTAATTCACCTGGTGGTTACGTGGCTGTTTGTTTTGTCGATTCTGGCACATGTTTATTTGGATATTTCCGAGGGTATACCGGTTTTGATCTCCATGTTTACCGGTAAGATCCCCGAGGGATTTGAGGACGCCAAAATTGACCATAGTATTGTTTTCGAAGATGCTCATCAAGCAGTTAAAGGTGAATCAGTGGGGGCATAAAACCGATCTATAGTACAATTAAAAACTTGCATGGGTTGATAGCCGAAATTGGCTGATCAACCCATGTTTGTTAAAGGAGGGGCATGGTTGAAAAGGGTAAAAGTGGTCGGAATTGGCAACCCCCTTTTAACCGATGAAGGAGTTGGAATCCATGCCATCAACCGGCTAATATTTATGGATCTGCCAGCCGGGATCGATTTAGTGGATGGCGGAACCAATACTTATGACCTGGTTGATGTATTCAGTGATTCTGACTACATTATTATTGTTGATGCCCTGAAAGCCGGAGATGAGCCGGGTGCCATCTACCGTGCTTCCCTGGATGATCTTGGCTTAAAACCTTCCGAAGGATCGGTATCGCTGCATGAGATCAATTTCATGGAGGCCATGCATATGGTCAGGCTGCAGGGGTATAATCCTCAGGTAGTAGTCTTTGGCATTGAGCCAGCTGTAATTGATTGGGGACTTGAGTTGTCACCGACCCTGGAAGCTCGCATGCCGCGTCTGTTAGAATTGGTGAAAGCTGAACTTGAGGTTGTCTGCAGTTAAAGCAGAGTTGATTGTTTTATTCAGTAATCTGGCAGTTAGAGATGGAGTGATAGAATGCCCAGCATGGAAGGATGCCGGATAAAAATAAAAGGAATCGTTCAGGGGGTGGGGTTTAGGCCTCACGTTTACCGATTGGCATCAGAAATGCAATTAAAGGGCTGGGTGAATAACTCATCTTCAGGGGTTACCATTGAGATTGAAGGGGAACCTAATCTGCTACAGGCTTTTGTCCATCGCTTGACTACTGAACCGCCGCCGCTGGCGGTTATTGAAGATGTGACAATAACCACTATCCCACACCAGGGTTTTGCCGACTTTACCATCAGGATGAGTACCAGTGAGGAAACCGCTGATGTCATAATATCTCCGGATATTGCCGTATGTGATGATTGTAAGCGGGAAGTAATGGACCCGTCTGATCGGCGCTATCAGTATCCGTTTACCAATTGCACCAACTGCGGGCCTCGTTTTACGATAATTAAGGATGTGCCGTACGACCGGATTATGACTACCATGGCTGATTTCCCGATGTGTCCGCAGTGTCAGGAGGAATATGAAAATCCGCTCCATCGGCGTTTTCATGCCCAGCCCAATGCCTGCCCGGTATGCGGACCGAAAATGACACTGCTTGATAACCATGGAACGACAGTCGATATGCAGCCTGCCGATCTGCTGAAGATGGGTTATGTGCTGGCGGTCAAAGGATTGGGCG
>JBLNAA010000036.1:0-24416 GCA_050259135.1 Methylocystaceae bacterium
GAGACAAGCGGCAATTGTTACCAAAACCGCAGGCTGCCACCGTGGTACTAGGTACTCGGGCAACCGATTATTATCCAAGTACGAAAGTTGACTTTATTTTAAAAGCGATTCACTTGATTTAATCCTTTTTTTATAGTATCGCTAGCGGTTAAAACAGATAACCCCCTCCTGACAAAAAAAATGGAGCCGGACAATATATCCGACCCCATTTCCCAATACTATGATTAAAACTTGCCTGCTGCCTTATCATTTTCTGCTGCCTTAATTCTGGCCATGGCCCGAGCTAAGGCTAAACGGGCGCGGGTGTAGTTAAGATTATCCTCCCGGGCCTGCAGACGGCGTTCAGCTCTTTCCTTGGCCGCCTTGGCGCGCAGGATATCAACATCCCGTCCATGTTCTGCGGTTTCGGTGAGAACCTTTACTTCATTATCAATAACTTCCATAAAGCCTTCTCCAACCGCCACATTACGGCGGCTGCCGTCGGCCAATGTATAACGCATTACCCCGACAGTTATACCACAGACCAGCGGAGCATGGTTTTTCAAAACACCAAGTTCACCCTCGACAGCAGGCACCACCACAAACTGGACCTCTTCAGAAAGGACCAGCTTTTCCGGGGTAACCACTTCTAACAGGAAGGTGTTATCAGCCATGTTACGCCTCCAATTCCTTCGCGCGGGCCAGTACTGTTTCAATATCACCCATCATGAAGAAAGCTGCTTCGGGCAGATCATCATGTTTGCCCTCCAGTATTTCTTTGACCGAGCGGACGGTCTCCTTGACCGGTACGAATATTCCCGGACGACCGGTAAACTGCTCGGCCACATGGAAGGGCTGGGAGAGGAAGCGCTGCAGCTTACGAGCGCGAGCAACAATCATCTTATCCTCATCCGTTAACTCATCCATACCCAGGATGGCGATGATATCCTGGAGCTCTTTATATCTTTGCAGAACTTTCTGCAGACCGCGTGCACTCTCATAATGATCATGTCCCAAAACATTGGGATCAAGAATACGCGAGGTGGAATCCAGCGGATCAACCGCCGGATAAATGCCCAGCTCAGAAATCGCACGCGACAAAACGGTGGTCGCATCCAAGTGAGCGAAGGTATTAGCCGGAGCCGGGTCAGTCAGGTCGTCAGCGGGCACATAGACTGCCTGGGCAGAAGTGATAGACCCTTTCTTGGTTGAGGTAATCCGCTCCTGCAGAGTTCCCATGTCAGTAGCCAGCGTAGGCTGATATCCTACTGCGGAGGGCATACGTCCCAACAGTGCTGATACCTCATTGCCTGCCTGAGCAAACCGGAAGATGTTGTCGATGAATATCAATACATCTTTGCCCTGTTCGTCGCGGAAGTATTCCGCCAGAGTCAATCCGGTCAAACCTACCCGGAGACGTGCTCCTGGCGGTTCGTTCATCTGTCCGTAGACCAGGGCGCATTTCGCGATAACCCCGGACTCTTCCATTTCCTTCCAGAGGTCATTCCCTTCACGGGTACGCTCGCCAACACCGGTAAATACTGAATATCCGCCATGCTCATAAGCAATGTTACGGATCAGTTCCTGAATAATAACGGTCTTACCTACACCAGCACCGCCGAAGAGACCTACTTTACCACCCTTGGCATAGGGGCAGATCAGGTCAAGGACCTTGACCCCTGTTTCCAGCATGGTGGTTGCCGGTTCCAGGTCAACCAGGGCGGGGGCTTTACGATGGATTTCCCAGTAAGTATTTGCTTCAACCGGGCCTGCTTCATCAACTGGTTTGCCCAGAACATTGAGTATGCGACCCAGGCACGATTCACCAACCGGCACACTGATGGTAGCGCCAGTGTTAGCCGCTTTCATGCCACGCATAATGCCGTCCGTGCTGTTCAGTGCAACGCAACGAACTACATCATTGCCCAGGAGCTGCATGGCCTCAAGGGTAACGTCAAGATTAACCGTTCCCTGGAAAGCAGACTCCTGGTCTTCTGATTTAATGGAAACTGCATATAACAGGTCAGGAAGTTCGCCAGGCTTGAAGCGAATGTCCACAACCGGGCCGATAACCTGGACGACCGATCCCACAGTTTGTTGGGCCATCTTCTACTTTCCTCCTTTTTTGAGAGCTTCAGCGCCAGCGACAATCTCGAGTAGTTCTGTAGTGATTGCAGACTGCCGAGCCTTATTCATCTCCAGTTCCAGATTGGAAACCAGTTCTGAAGCATTCTCAGTGGCATTACTCATAGCTGTCATCTGGGCACCCAGGAAGCTGGCCTTAGATTCCAGCAGAGCACGATAAACCAGGCTCTCTACATATCTCGGTATTAAGAGATCAAGCAGCACCGGTTCAGCCGGTTCAAAAATATATGTTGGTATATATTCGGCCATTTGAGCTGCAGCCGTCTGCTGCTCCTCCGGTGGCTCTATGGGTAATACCTTTTCCACTTTCGGTTCCTGCCGCAGGGCATTAATAAATTTGGCATAAATCAGGTATACTTCGTCAGCAGCTTCTTCCTCATACATCTTCATAATGTAATTGGCCATTTCTTTAGCCTGAGCATAACTGACGTTATCCGGTATATTTACAAATTCACCCTCAACCTTATAGCCACGCTTGCGGAAGAAATCTCTCGCTTTTCTGCCGACAGTTACCACACCGGCTTCAACCTCCCGGCTGTCGCTGTTAATGGTATTGGTGGCCATTTTAATAATATTGGTGTTATATGCTCCGCAGAGACCGCGGTCAGCGGAAACTACTACATAAACTACCTTCTTAGTGTACTTGTGTTCATTAAGAAACGGGTTTTCCGTCTGTCCTGACATACTGGCCACCCGTGCCAAAATATCAGCCAATTTATCGGTATAGGGGCGCGAGGTTTCCGCCCGATCCTGAGCCCGGCGCAATTTAGCTGCTGCAACCATTTTCATGGCTTTGGTTATCTGCTTGGTGTTGTTTACACTGCGTATGCGCCTTTTATATTCGCGTACACCTTTAGCCATGTCCTCTCACCACCCTAAACGTTGAACATGGTCTTAAATTCTTGGATCGCCTTTACCAGTCCAGCCTCAGTGTTATCATCCAGTTTCTGCGCATCCACAATCGCCTTGCCGATTTCGCTGTGGCTGGCATGCAGGAACTTTAAGAATTCACTTTCAAACTGTTTCACCTTATCGGTGGGAATGTCATCCAGGTAGCCATTAACACCGGCATAAATCGAACAAACCTGATCTTGAACCAGCATCGGAGAATATTGATCCTGCTTCAGAAGTTCAGTCAGTTTTTCACCGCGATTTAAGCGGGCTAAGGTTGCTTTATCCAGGTCGGACCCGAACTGGGCAAATGCGGCCAGTTCGCGGAACTGTGCCAGGTCCAGCTTAAGCTGACCAGCAACCTGCTTCATGGCTTTAATCTGGGCAGATCCGCCAACTCGGCTTACGGAAATACCAACGTTCAGAGCCGGACGGATACCGGCATAGAATAAGTCGGTTTCCAGGAAGATCTGACCGTCAGTAATCGAAATAACGTTAGTCGGTATATAGGCCGATACGTCACCAGCCTGGGTCTCAATTATCGGCAGTGCTGTAATTGAACCAGCACCCAGATCGTCGTTTAACTTGCAAGCCCGCTCTAACAGACGGGAATGCAGGTAGAATACGTCGCCGGGATAAGCTTCACGTCCGGGTGGACGCCGGAGCAACAGCGACATTTCACGATAAGCCACCGCGTGCTTGGACAGGTCATCATAAATGATGAGTACGTCAGCATGGTCGCCTTCCATGAATTCTTCCGCCATTGATACGCCAGCATAGGGCGCAATATATAACAGCGGTGCAGGTTCGGAAGCAGTAGCGGCAACCACGATAGTATAATCCATAGCGCCGAACTCTTCCAGCTTGGAAATAACATTAGCAATGGTTGATTGTTTCTGCCCGATCGCTACATAGATACAAATCATGTTTTGGCCCTTCTGGTTGATAATGGTATCAACACAGATAGCCGTTTTACCGGTCTGACGGTCACCAATGATCAACTCACGCTGACCACGGCCGATAGGTATCATAGCATCGATAGCTTTAATACCAGTCTGCACTGGCTGATGCACTGACTTGCGGAAAACCACACCCGGGGCTATCCGCTCAATCGGTCTGAATTTGTCAGTATTGATTGGGCCTTTGCCATCAATAGGTTGTCCTAAAGCATTAACTACACGTCCCAGCATGGCCTTACCTACCGGAACCTGCATCAGGGTGCCGGTTCCTTTGACCATGTCGCCTTCCTTAATATGGTCGTAACGACCGAGGAGCACGGCGCCGACGTTGTCCTCCTCGAGGTTCAGCACCATACCCATGGTACCCCCGGGGAATTCAAGCAGCTCGCCTGCCATGGCGTTCTGCAAGCCATAAACACGAGCGATACCGTCACCGACGTAGATGACCGTACCTACATTACTGACTTCGACATCGGTCTGGTACTGCTGTATTTGCTGTTTAAGGATGGCGCTTATCTCTTCGGGCTTGATACTCATGTTATTCGCTCACCCCTATCCTTGTACTTATCTTGGCCTTCGACATATCACTTTGCAGCATGGCCAGCTTTTTAGCCACACTCGCGTCAATTACCCGATCCCCTACCCTGATTTTTATTCCACCTAACAGACTGGGGTCAACTGTGACCTTCAGCCGTATGTTCTTGCCGGTTGAAGCGGTCAGTTTCGAGGTTATCTCGTCAACTTCCGCGTCATTGAGCGGCATGGCCGTGGTTAGTTCGGCCTTGATTATGTTTCTCGCCTCATCAGCCAGGGTAACATATTCCTCGCTGATGGCAACCAGATAGCGCTCGCGTCTTTTGTCGATGACCAGCTTGATGAAATCAAGAACCATAGGGGAAAGCTTGTCCGTAAACAACTGCTCTGCCGTTTCCTTTTTGGCGCGAGAAGGTATCAAAGGATGATACAAATACTCCGCTAAATCGGAGGATGCCTCCAACAAAGATGCAACTGCAACCAGCTCGGTTTCAAAGCTGTCTACCGACTGTACTTCCTGGGCAATAGAAAAAATCGCTTCAGCGTAGCGCCTGGCTACCGACTTGTTTAACATAGCCGATCTCCCGCTTCGTCAACAAATTGCTTAACCATTTGGCGATGATCATCTTCAGTAATAGCACGGCCCAGAACTTTTTCTGCGGCCATAATGGCCAGCATCGCAGCGGTATCTTTTATCTCGACCAGAGCCTTTTCCTTTTCGGAATTGATCTCTGCTAGTGCTTTATTCTTTTCATATTGTGCATCCTGCTGAGCTTTAACTAGAATATCGTTACGGGTATCCTCGGCCAGCTTGGTAGCCCTGGCTACTATTTCTGCAGCTTCCTTGCGTGCCTCAATCAGGTTCACCTGTGCTTCCTTATGCATACGCTCGACTTCTGATTTAACTTCCTCGGCATGACGAAGCGAACCTTCAATGGTGTTGGTTCTTTCCTCGATCATATTGGAAATCGGTTTGAAACCAAATTTATATAAGAAAGCCAGTAAAACAAAGAAGTTTACCGCGGTCCAGCCTATCTTATACCAGTCGCCAAAAGCAGGGACTTCTCCCTCTGCTGCATAACAGGCGGTACTCAGGACCAGAACCAGAAGCATGCCAAGGAGGATGGAAAAGGCTATACGCTTATTCCTTTTCACTGCCGGTTACCTCCATTCCCTCTGCTTCAAAATAGTAATGCGGGCGATAGAACAACGCCACTTAAGTTCGTAGTCTATCGCTCTATCGCCCAAATTGGGTAATTTACGATTCTCTCATTAGATCTTGGTGATCAACATAAATGCGATGAGCAAACCGTAGATTGCCAGGGTTTCAATGAATGCGAAGATAATGAACATGAGAGTTCTGATTTGGTTGGCTGCTTCAGGCTGACGGGCGATAGCTTCCAGGGCCTTCGACCCTGCAGTACCCTGACCTACACCAGCTCCACAAGCTGCAGTACCGATAGCGAGTCCTGCTCCTATTGCAATCAGACCCATTCCTAATCCTTCCATACTATTCCCCTCCTTTCAGGTATCATTGGTATGGTCCTGGTTATGGGTTACCTATAAGTAATACTTATTAGCACCATTATGTGCTAATGATGCTCATGCACCTCGGTTACCTCACCGATATAATTGGCCGCCAGAATGGCGAAGATCATGGCCTGGATAAATCCAGTCAACAAGCCGAGACCCATTAAGGCCATCGGGATAATAAACGGAGCCATAATCAAGAGGTAACTGATGATAGTCTCTTCCCCGAAGATATTGCCGAATAGACGGATGGTAAGAGATAAGGGTTTGGTAAATAGTTCCAGCAAGTTCAAGGGGAAAAAGGCCCAGTGGGGTGTAAAAAAGTGTTTCAGGTATCCACCCAGACCATTGGCCATAATAGCCGCCGTCTGAGTGCTAAACCATACAATGATGGCCAGGGCTACAGTAACATTCCAGTCGCCGGTATACGGCTTCCACGCTATTCCTGCACCCGGGATCAATCCGCTGTAGTTCGCAACCAAAATAAAAAGGAACAGGGTTGCGAATAAGGGGGAAAACCTTTTGGATATAGTGCGGTTCTGCACCACACCTCCAAAAAAGTCATAGCACCATGATGCCACGAGTTCAAAGAGGTTTTGCGCACCCCGGGGAACCAACTGCATATTCCGGGTAGCAACCAAACAAAAGGCAATTAAAAGAATCATAACTGCCCATTCCGTGACAATCAAATTGGCTACTTTAATTGGGAAACCGGCGATTGTGAATTGAAACAAGTATTCACTTTCTGCCAGAGGAACCCCAAGACCTGAAACAAACAACTAATCTTCCCTCCCTTCTATTTATACTTTTAATTCTAAATCAGGTTATGCCGATACTACTCTCGTCCGGCAATCCGGGACCCAAGACCCCCCTTCCCGAAGCCCCCGGAAACCAAGAACAACAACACCTGTCCCAGCACTACTCCACCTAAAGTGGCAAGTCCAAACTTGAGTCCGAACCACAACACCAGAAATCCAAGTATAATTACCAGCAACACCAGACGATAAAAATACCTGGTTATCAGGTAACGAGGTGTCCGCCGGGAAGGCATTGCATTAATATTATCTACAATCCCTTTTAATTTCCATGCATTGAGGGCGAATAATCCCAGTCCCAACAAAACCGCTAAAATCAGGGTACTCATCAGTCTTTATCCCTCTCTCCCTGTTTTTGTTCGCGGCCAATCACTTCATCGTAAGTCATCTTGAGCCCGGTAGCTACTCCTAAAAGCAGAAATAAGAACATAAGCCATGGCGAGGTATTTAGCCATTTATCGAGCCAGTAGCCAATAGCCAGACCTAATATGACACTGGCAACCATATTTGTGGATAACGACAGGTACCGGCCTACTCCCGTCCAAACTGTAGGGGGAGTTTTGTTTTCTGGTTCAGCCATTTCCACCAAATCCTCTCTTCATCGGGCAAGAGACACATGCAACTAATTCTATGTATAAAAGGCAAATCCTTTTTTTGACTGCCAAAATAGCCATAGGAAGTTTTGTCGATTATTGTTAAATCGTGCCCGTGCATACCAGGTTTATTCTGATATCACTGAATTAGGGGACAATATAGCCCTTTTTAATTAGTTTATCGTAGTGCTTCTGCACTTCATCTTCTACTTTAACCTGGTAAGTCTCTTCCAGGACAAACATCATCGATACTGCTGTCTGCGCTACGTCCAGCAGCTCCTTGGTGATGGCTTCAATGGCATCTACATCGGTCATCCGGTATTGTTCACCGCTCATACCACGGAATTTGCCAATGGCCTGTGCCAGTTCACCAGCTTCTTCCATTAATTTAAGCGCAGTAGATTCCAGTGTGGGAGCAAGTCCGTTCAGTCGTGGTAAAGCAATGCTTTTTACTTTCATGGTATTCCCCTATCTCCCCTGATATAAGCCTTTTCTCAAATCAACTTATTCGTTATCAGAACGTTCCACAATGTTAATAATTTTAATTCCAGCCTGGTGCAAAAACTGGAGAGCCATATCATCCTGGAAATTACCTTCATGCACTATTCGAGTGACTCCGGCATTGATAATCATGCGAGCACAGAGCAAACAGGGTTGATCGGTACAATATAGGGTTGAACTTTTGGTAGAAACACCATATAATGCAGCATTAATTATAGCATTTTGCTCAGCATGAACACCACGGCACAGCTCATACCGCTGCCCGGAAGGAATTCCCTGCTGTTCTCTCAGGCAGCCGACATCGGCACAGTGCGGCAATCCCTGCGGAGCCCCGTTATACCCGGTAGCGATAATACGTTCATCACGAACCAAAACCGCTCCCACGTGGCGCCGCAAACAAGTTGATCTGGTGGCCACTAACCGGGAAACTTCCATAAAATACATATCCCAGGACGGGCGAGTTTTAATCATACTTTCTCCTCCCGTTAATTACCCAATAAAGCAGCGAGACAGCGAACTTCGGCCAACGGTGCCGATCCGCTGCCTCAACCTGGCTTCAAGCAGTCTTATCGCTTACTCACTATAAAGGGGATACCTGGAACAGAGTTCCTTAACCATTCCCCGGGCTTCCTGCTGCCGGCTCTCGTTTCCCGGGCTGCTTAAAACCAAATTCATAGCCTCGGCAATAACCCGCATGTCATCTTCGTTCATGCCCCGGCTGGTTAAAGCGGGTGTTCCGATACGAATGCCGCTGGTCACAGTCGGCTTTTCAGTATCAAACGGAATGGTGTTCTTATTAACCGTTATATTGATGTCATGCAGGAGATCTTCGGCCTGTGCTCCGGTTAATCCCTTGACCTTAACATCAATCAGCATCAAATGATTATCCGTACCCCCTGAAACCAAGCGGAACCCGCTTTCCGTCAGCCGTGCCGCTAAAGCCTGAGCGTTTTTAAGTATTTGTTCCTGATAACCCTTGAAAGACGGTTCCATCGCTTCCTTAAAGCAGACTGCCTTGGCGGCAATAACATGCTCCAGAGGTCCGCCCTGCAATCCGGGGAATATGGCTTTATCTATCTGCTTGGCCCACGCCTCTTTGCAAAGTATCATGCCACCCCGGGGACCGCGCAAAGTTTTGTGGGTGGTGGTGGTGACAAAGTCCGCATAGGGAACCGGGTCGGGATGCAGTCCGACAGCAACCAGGCCGGCGACATGAGCCATATCAACCATAAATACCGCGTCTACCTCATCAGCGATGGCTTTCATGGCTGCAAAATCCCAGAAGCGCGGGTAGGCGCTGGCACCAGCAATCAGCATCTTGGGGCGATGTTCCCGGGCCAGGTCGCGCAGCTGATCATAATCAATAACTTCCGTATCCTGTCTGACCGTATAAGGGACAATTTTATAGTGGGTACCGGAGAAGTTTACCGGACTGCCATGGGTAAGATGTCCGCCGTGGGGCAGGGATAGGCCCATCACCGTATCACCAGGCTGAACCGCAGCATGATAGACAGCCATATTAGCTTGAGCTCCTGAATGGGGCTGAACATTGGCATGATCAGCCTTAAACAGCTTCTTAGCACGCTCGCGGGCCAGGCTTTCTGTAATATCAACAAATTCACAGCCGCCGTAATACCGTTTACCCGGATACCCCTCAGCATATTTATTGGTCATCACTGACCCCTGGGCTGCCATTACCGCCCGGGAGACAAAGTTTTCTGAGGCGATGAGCTCCAGGTGTTCATTCTGCCTTTGTTCCTCGCTGGCAATTGCCTCAGCGACCTCCGGATCTACCGCGGCCACATATTTCCTAATGTAATCCATTAATTCTTAACCTCCTGCGCCTTTATTCTAATCTTCCTGTTGGATAATTCCCTCTAATAACTCAGTCGTTCTCTAGCATTTTAATTAAGTTAATCCGGTTTTGATGACGTCCGCCCTCAAAATCAGCAGATAAGAAAGCCTCCAGGATTTCCCGAGCTAACCCGGATCCGATGACTCTCGCCCCCAATACCAAAATATTGGCATCATTGTGGGCTCGGGAAGCATGCGCTGAAAAAGTCTCCCCGCAGAGAGCTGCTCTTATCCCCGGTATTTTATTAGCTGTTATCGACATGCCGATACCAGTTCCACAGACTAAAACTCCATAAACTGCATCACCGCTGATCACCGCTTTTGCTACCTTTTCAGCGAAAAGCGGATAATCAACTGAATCTCGGTCATTAGTACAGCCCATATCAAGCACCTGATAGCCCATGGTTTGCAGCCAACTGACAACATCACTTTTCATTATGTAACCTGCATGGTCACTACCGACCGCTATAATCAAAGTCAACCCTCCTAAACCAAGAGAATCATCTAATCCATTTTTTCAGGCTCACCCAGCACACTTTTTAGCATTATTCTTAATAATCTTTCTAATTCCTCACCGGTTTGTTGATAAAATTCACTTCCCCGGCCTAAAGGGTCAATAACATCTCCGTCTTCATCAGCCAACTCCCGCAGGGTATAAGTTTTCTCAGCTGCCCAGGGCCATTCGCTGGTCACCCGCCGAAGATGCCCTTCCCCCATGGTGACTACTAAATCAGCCTCAGCAAGCAGCTGTTTATCAATCTGTCGGGCACGGTGACTCTTTATTGCCAGCCCCTTGGCTGCCATTGCCGTAACCGCTTCCGGCGCAGCTGGGGAGCCATCCATAGCTGCACAGCCAGCCGATAGGATCTTAATCTTATCAATGTATTCTGGATAACCCTGCGCAACCAG
Source organism: Methylocystaceae bacterium (assembly GCA_050259135.1). GTDB lineage: Bacteria > Bacillota > Syntrophomonadia > Syntrophomonadales > JBLNAA01 > JBLNAA01. The sequence continues at coordinate 10,711 of JBLNAA010000036.1, forward strand.
GCTGGTACAAATTGCTGCTGCCATTGGACTCCGGCAGGTGTTCCCGGTACATACAAACAGGATTGAGGCAGGTACCCTACCCAAAACCATACCTCCCACCTTCATGGCATTTATAGTGTCTGCCGTTACGACATCAGTTATTTGCCACTGATTCCGTATATTTAAAATAGCATTTTTACTGCCAGCACCACCAGTATGATCGCCCCGGCTATCTGAGCTCGATCACCCACCGCCCGGGAAGCCAGCCGGCCGGAAGCAAAACCGAGGGCCGTCATTGTCCCGGCAGTTATACCCATAACCACCGCTGACAATATAATCGGTACATTCATCGTACCCAGGGAAAAGCCAACCGTTAAGGCATCCATGCTCACCGACAAGGCCAAAATCATTACTGCCCCCGGCGAATCCAGCTTAACACCTTTACTCGGCTCCAGGACCTGGCGGGCTTCCGAGAACTTCCATTGTTTCCGCCGCCACGGCAGGACATCTTTGCTCATATGCCAGGCAATATAAATTAATACGGCAGCCCCGACATAGGAAGCAAATCTTCCCAAAAAACTTCCCGCCCAGGTACCCAGCTTCAGTCCCAGCAAGGGCATGGCGATATGTAAAACGGTAACCACGGCCACAAACCAGCGGCGCGCATTAGTACGGGCACCGCCAACCATGCTGATACCCATACATAATGAAAAGGCATCTGCTCCCAAAGCTACCGCTACCGCCAGTATAGTCAGTAATACATCCCAGCTCAATCACTATCGCTCCTTATGGTTTTTTAAAGAGGCTGCGGACGAGCGTACCGCGGCCTGAACCCGGTGCTGAAGTGCTTCATTCCAATTTAGTCCGGCATCTTTTACTACTATCAGTACCTCTACCTGATTCTTTTCCGCCTGCCGAAGCAGGGTAAAAAACTCACCGGCCGTTGATAATGAGTAGATTATGGAAGGCTGTATATTATTATTAATATTAAGATTATTATTTGCAATTATAGCTACTTTTTGGTCAGTAAAATGTCCCAGCAGCTCATTCAGTTCAGCTGCAGTTACCGCCAGCACCCGAGCCGACGTCTGATAATGAGGAAGAGCACTGATTTCGCTTACTGCTCCTTCATGGGGAATTACTATCCCCAGACAGTTTTCAATCTGTTCGCGGGATATCCCTCCGGGCCGAATAATTCTGGGAGGATCAGTGGTCAAATCGAGAACTGTGGATTCGATTCCGCCCGGAGTTGCACCTGCATCTAACAATAAGGGAATACGCCCATTGAGGTCCTCCCAGACTTCGTCAGCGGTCACCGGACTGGGACGCCCTGAACGGTTAGCACTGGGGGCTGCCAAGGGGGCACAGGCATTGATCAAAGCAAGAGCTACCGGGTGAGCCGGCATCCTGATACCAACACCGGAACCTCCACCCCGAACCACACCAGGGACATTATCTGCTGCCGGTAAAATCAGCGTGAGCGGTCCCGGCCAGAAATCTCGAGCCAGCTTATCAGCCGTCCGGGGCCATATCTTGACCAGTGAGAAGGCCTGTTCCAGCTTTCCGATATGTATAATTAAAGGATTGGCTGCCGGCCGGTCCTTAGCCGCAAATATACGTTCTACCGCTGGTGCGTCAAGGGCAGCCGCCCCCAGCCCATAAACAGTCTCAGTGGGAAAGGCGACAATTTCTCCTTTTAATATTAGCTGTGCCGCGACCTTAATTATATCTGCTTCGGGGAATTCCTTATTAATTAGCAGCCGTTTTGTGATCATTTTCTATTCCTTCCAGGCTTCTATCGCCCTGGCCCTGCCACTTAAATCATGAATGACATTAATCTGTTGATATTCATCCAGCAGTGTTTTTACCGGCTCCTGCTGCTCTTGGTCAATCTCAATAAGCAGGCAGCCCCCCGTATCCAGCTTTGATGCCGCCTGCGGGATAAACTGGCGGTAAATATCTAATCCGTCTTCACCTGCCCAAAGCGCCAAACCAGGCTCGTATTCACGTACCGACACCGAAATCTGATCCCGCATCCGGGTCGGCACATACGGCAGATTAGCAATAATCAGTTCAAAGGTGCCCGCTACCTGAGTCAATAAGTCGCTGTGCAGGAACTGCACCTGACCCTCGAGGCCGAGGTTTCCCGCATTAATCCGAGCTACCGCCAGAGCGTCTTCGCTTATATCTGCCGCCTGAATCATCAGGTCGGGCAGATAATGAGCCAGGCTGAGGGCGATGGCTCCGCTTCCGGTTCCTACATCGATGACCCGGGTAAATCCCTTTTCTTTAACGATATTTATAGCCCTTTCCACCAGGACTTCGGTATCCGGACGGGGAATTAGCACGGCCGGAGAAACCATAAAGGACAGTGACATAAATTCTTTTTGTCCTGTCAGGTAGGCCATTGGCTCGCCAGTTAGCCGCCTTTTCAACAGTGATTTTAAGGTTTCCCGCTCTTCCTGGCTTACCGGCCGATCATAACTGGTGTAGAGCCCCAACCGGGATATTTGCAAACAATATGCTAAAAGAACCTCGGCTTCCAGGCGAGGTTCTTCTATCTGTTTATCTTTAAAGTAGCTGGTAACCCAACTCAGGAGGTCACTGACCGTCCATAAGCGTTCCATCCGTTAATCCACCCGTTTTAGTTTTTCCGCCTGATCAGCTGTAGTCAGAGTATTTATGATCTCATCGAGGTCGCCGTCCAGCACAAAATCAAGTTTGTGCAGGGTCAGACCGACCCGGTGATCGGTTACCCTTCCCTGAGGAAAGTTATAGGTACGAATTCGTTCTGAACGATCACCGCTCCCGACCATACTGCGGCGGGCGTCAGCAATTTCTGCGTTCTTTTCCTCTTCCATCATTTCCTTGAGTCGGGCTCGCAGGATTCGCATCGCTTTATCTTTGTTTTTATGCTGTGATTTTTCATCCTGAATAGAAACCACCAGCCCGGTGGGAACATGGGTTATGCGCACCGCTGACTGAGTTGTATTTACACATTGCCCCCCCGGTCCGCTGGCACAATAAACGTCAATTCGTAAATCATTGGGGTTAATGTTGACATCCAATTCTTCTGCTTCCGGCAGAACTGCCACCGTGGCCGCCGAGGTATGAATCCGCCCACTTGACTCGGTAACCGGAATACGCTGTACCCGGTGTACCCCCGATTCAAACTTAAGACGGCTGTAGGCACCCCGGCCTTCGATTAAAAGGACAATTTCCTTAAAGCCATTAAGATCTGAGTAACTGACGCTCATGATTTCGGTAGACCAGCGATTCTTTTCGCCATACCGGGTATACATCCGGAAAAGATCGGCTGCAAATAGTGCTGCCTCGTCACCGCCAGTACCAGCCCGAATCTCCATGATGACGCTCTTATCATCATTGGGGTCTTTGGGCAGCAGCAGAATCTTCAATGCCTGCTCCAGATTCTCCACCTTTTGGCGGGCATCCTCGACCTCTTCTTCAACCATGGCTTTCATCTCAGGATCAAGGCCATCTTCCAGCATCGCTTTGCCATCAATAATATCCTGTTTAAACCGCTTATACTCACGAAAAGTATCCACTATCTCAGTAAGCTCGGCATGGGCCTTGGCATAACGAGTAAACCGTTCCTGATCCGCCAGTACCGCCGGATCACTGAGCTGGTCAGTCAGCTCCATATATTTATCTTCTAAACTTTGCAGTTTTTCAAACATGTAAGTTTAATCCCTTCAGGCGGAATTAAGCCGCTCGCGGCCCATCTTCCAACACCAAATTCAATGATTCCAGAGCCACCGCTAGTTGATCATCATCCGGTTCCCTGGTGGTCAGTTTCTGCATCCAGAGTCCCGGTGCAATTATCCAACGGGCCCAGGGCTGGCTGCCATAACGGCCGGAAAACCTGATAAATTCATAACCGATACCGGCAACAATCGGGAAACATATAATACGCGAACCCACTCGCCACCAGATTGATCCTTCTCCCAGCATGGCAAACACAAAAATAGACACTACCATAACAATCAACAGGAAAGCAGTGCCACAGCGGGGATGCAGCGTAGAATATTTCCTGATCTGCTCTACGGTCATTTCGGATCCGGCTTCATAGGCATTAATCACCTTGTGTTCAGCTCCGTGGTACATAAAGACCCGCTCAATTTCATCCATCCGGGTAATCAGTACAATATAGCCCAGCAGTAAGGCAATACGAATTATACCCTCTACCACATTCTGTAAAAAAACGCCGCCCAACATGGATTTAGTGAAGTGCACAACCACTGTTGGCAGGGCTACAAACAAGGCCATAGCCACCACGAAAGCTACCACACCGGTTACTGCCATTTCGGTACCGGATAGTTCCTCTTCTTCCTCAGCCATGGCCAGATTGACTGATTTATTCAGCATTTTCATCCCTAAGACCAAGGATTCTATGAGCATAAATGTTCCGCGGATCAACGGCCAGGTCATAATCTTGTAACGGCTGGTCCAACTGTTTACGGCCTCCTGTTCCAGTGCAATACTGCCATCAGGTTTTCTAACCGCCAGACCAATTCGCGAGGGTCCTTTCATCATTACTCCTTCAATAACTGCTTGGCCGCCATAACTGATACTCATAGGAACTACCTCTCCATAAAGAAAAGAGCAGAGTTGTTAGCCCTGCTGCTTTACTGCATTCCATACTTTCTCTTAAACTTCTCAACCCGCCCGGTGGCATCTACTACATTTCTCCGCTGGCCGGTGTAAAAGGGATGACACTTGGAGCAGATTTCAACTTTTAGTTCCGGCTTGGTTGACCCTACCTCAAAAGTGTTGCCGCAGGAGCAAGTCACTTTGGCCAGGTTATATTTAGGATGTATGTTCTCCTTCATGGTTTCACCTCTCTTCGGCTGTACAAGTCGCAAGAAAAATTATAACAGCTTAGGATAGCCTTGACAAGACGATTCAGCTGTTACTCTAGAATCTTCTTTATTATAAACCTTTACGCAAGGTTGGACTAAGCCAATTGAAGATTAAATATTTTGATTAGTCTGTAAAGTGGTTGCACTTTTTGGTTTTTTATGGTTAAAATAGGAAGTGATAAAACTTACCCCCACCTAGAACGGCGCTACCGTATAGCGCCTATTTTTTGTTCTGTTTTACGGTTTCTTATTTCTTGGCCGCAAAAATATGTTGCAATCTTAATCCCGTTCATCCAAATGCTTACTCATTTCTTGGAGACCTGCCAATCATCTCTCTGATTATCGCTCACGTTGATAAGGATGGGTATATGATCCGATAATCAAATCGGGGAAATCCGTTTTCAGCTGTTTGGTAAGTTCCACCATGCCGAATGCTTCCTCTGCAATTGGAAAATGAGCGAACATGGTCTCAGGGTCCAGGTTTAAGTTGCGCATCTGTACCATTGAAACCTGATGACGGCTGATAAACTCCCCCAGAGCCTGATACTGCTTGCCGGTATCACTAAAACCGGGGAAAACCAATAGATTAACAGCGACTCTTACCCCGCTCTTTACCGCATAATCAACTGCCCCCTCTACATCAGCAAAATCATAAGCCGGCCGATGATAGTGCCGGTAGGTATCAGGGTCACAGGAAAACATGGTTACCCGCATAGAATCCAATCCGGCATCAATCAGGGCAGTTATACCCTTCAGGTGCCCGGCATTAGTATTTATATTAATAGTCCCCCGGCTGGTTTGGCGGCGAATATCCTTTACCGCCTCTGCCAACAGCAATCCGTTAATAGAAGGCTCACCTTCGCACCCCTGACCGAAACTCATAATCGCCTCGGGAGCCTGCAGATGATAACAGCCCAGCTCACAGATTTCATTAGCCGACGGCGGATCTGATAAGCGGCATTGAGGAGAAGCCACCCCCGAATGCGCCTCGGATAAACAGCCCAGGCAGCGGGCATTACAGGACTGCGTGGTGGGTATACCACCTTCCCAGCGGTGATAAAAGATATTCTGGGCAGTGAAACATCCGTACTCCAGCGCACAGCGTGATAACTGGCTTACAATTTTATTGCCCGGCCGGGCCGCCTTTAGTTTAGCTACCAGCTCGGGTAGTTGTGGAGTATTGAATTGGGCGGGATTCCATTTGTAATCTTCATCGGCAGGCAAAGCCGCCGCATAAAAACGTCCATTTTTCATACCGACAGCTGTATAACCGAACAACGGCAGTTCTGCTCTTTCGGGCACGCTTACTCCTGCCGGCAGGAGGGTCCGAGTATATCCCTGGGGTAATAGGGCGGCTACCGCCCAGCCCTGGTCCTCAACCCGGGGGGTATTTTTTCCGACATCATAACCAGCTGCCAGGTAACCAGGCATCGAAACCAGGGTTGCCCCCTCCGGCAAAGGAATTAACTCCTCAGGTTCCGGCAGAACCCATCCTCCGCTTCTGCCCAGCATTTTTAGGCGCGGGTGCTCCAGTATACGATCTTCTTTATCCGCATAAAGCATTCTGAGCATAATATAAGCTCCTTACATCAGAATGAGCAACTCCAGCCAGGGCACCGCCAGGGTAAGTACCACCCCTGAAATAAAACCCGCCAGGGCCATTTCCTCACCCAGATAACGCTGTACTACTGCCAGGGTGGTATCCATTACCGTGGCTCCGCCCAGGGCCAGAGGCAGTAAATATGATACCCGCATCAGCAATGGGGTAATAAAAAAGGTCAGTATTTCCCGCATAAAATTAGTCAGAAAGGCTATAAAACCAACGTCAGCACCCGCATACTGGGTGACCAGCGGGCCGGCCACGCTGTAATAACCCATCCCGCCACCAATAGCCAAAGCCTGCTGCCAGGGTATTCCGGTAAGAAAACCGGCCAAAGCGGCCCCGATCAGGCTGGTTAGTAAAAAGGCCCCGGGCAGGAGCAGGTAAAGCCAAACCCGTCCATTTTGCATCAGACTCTTGATGCCTTCCCATATTCCCATACCAACACTAACAAAGATAGCCATTAAGGCATAGTTGATTATTTTTTCATAACTATCAGCCGGGATAACTGTCAGCCGCCCCAGAACAATACCTATTACCAGCGCCGCTAATATTGACCCTACAAATTTTGCTTCAGCTGTTTGCTTGCTTTTCAGCTCCTGATTCTGCTTGCTAATATTTTTCCGCCAATGAACGAGATGTTCCAGAGTGACGGTGAACACCAGGCTGACCAGGATTATCATAACTAAAAAAATCAGAGCTTTAAGGCCTAAATGGGGCAGCGCATAAAAAATGTGCGGCTGGTCTCCAATCTTGACTCCCATTCCCCATAGGAGAACCAGCAGACTCATATACATCAGCGAGCCGGAAAAGCGTGCCAGCCAGCGGCTTAAAGCCAGTCCCACCAGTAAACAGATAAACGGCATCAACATTAAATTGGCTGCAGCTCCCTTCTCCCCGCTGATAAAGATCATTTCTCATAATATTAAAAGCAGGTGAGCCTGTCAAAATTCTTTCCGTGAAAAAGATATCTGTAAAATGATGCCGGTCACTATACATTTGTTCCCACACTGAAAAACTTGAAGCACAACAAGGCCCGGAATAGTCTCCGGGCCTCGGTGCTGGTATAGTCAAGTTTTTATCTAACCTGCCTTACTAAACTCTTCCTTCTGACCTATCGGGATAGATAATTAACCGGGTTTTTGGCTTTGCCTCCGACCCGGACCTCAAAATGTACATGTGGCCCGGTACTGTTGCCGGAAGACCCAACTGTAGCTATGGCTTGCCCTCGGGCCACTGTTTGCCCATTTTTAACCAAAAGTTTCCGGGCATGCCCGTAAAGTGTCTGTCGGCCATCACGGTGCTCAATAATGACCGTTCGCCCATAAACCGACTTCCAGCCGGCAAAGATAACCATCCCGGAAGCGGCTGCCCGAATTGGAGTATTAGCCGGCACGGCAATATCCAGGCCGTGATGAAAGTTCCTCCGGTGCCAGCCAAAAACCTGGGTTATGGTGCCAAACACCGGCCAGCGATAATTTTTTAGCAAGCTGCGGGAAGCCTGGTTGTCCTCCCGCCACAGGCGGGTACTATTAGTACTCCCGGGTATATTTAAACTTTGTCCAACCTGAAGACCCTCCGGCCGGCTTATATGATTTTCCTTAAGCAGTTCAGTTACCGAAACCTGATAGCGTTGGGCAATATCCCAGGGCGTATCCCCGGCTTTAACTGTATACTGTCTGCTCCGTCGATAAGGCAGGTTAATAACCTGTCCAACTTCCAAGACATCTGAATCAGCTAAATTATTCATCTGGGCTAATAACTCTAATTCAATATTTTCCCGCTCGGCTATAGCCCACAGGGTTTCCCCCTTTTGCACCTGGTACGGCCTTACACCGCTTTCTGCGACCACTGCCTGCACCCCAGAGGCGGGCTTAAACCCCCGGGTCAGCATAAAACACAACCCCGGTACCGGGGTTGCCAGCAGGAGAATTAAGGCCATGGATACCGCCTTAATCCAGGTTTTCATCCTAATATCACCTCAAAGCTAAAGTCTGCCCCTGGCAGAAAAAAAATAAGGGTTCTTCACCCTTATTTTCTCCATATTTTTTCCATTTATACTGAATTAGCGCTCATTCATACTGGCCCGCCCAAAGATATAGGGCGCCGCCCGGCGTAAATCATCATTGGATTTGGCCTTTTTAAAGGCATCCTTCATCATTTCCATGGCTTCCAAACTGTTCATATTAGCAAATTGGCGACGCAGATTCCACATCAGGTCCATTTCATCACTATTTAATAATAGTTCTTCTTTTCGGGTTCCAGAACGAATGATATCAATAGCTGGAAAGATACGGCGGTCGGAAAGACGGCGGTCAAGTACCAGTTCCATGTTACCAGTCCCTTTAAACTCTTCAAAAATAACATCATCCATCCGGGAACCGGTATCAACCAGAGCAGTGGCCAGGATAGTCAGGCTGCCGCCCTCCTCAATTTTACGGGCAGCCCCGAAAAATCTTTTTGGCCGGTGCAGTGAAGATGGGTCAACCCCTCCCGAAAGAGTACGGCCGCTGGGTGGCACCACCAGATTGTGAGCCCTGGCCAATCGGGTCAGACTGTCCATAAGAATGACAACATCTCGTTTATGCTCAACTATCCGTTTAGCCCGTTCCAATACCATATCCGCAACTTTAACATGATTCTCCGGGGGTTCATCAAAAGTAGATGAAAAGACCTCAGCATTAACTGAACGCTGCATATCAGTAACTTCTTCTGGCCGCTCATCGATCAGCAGAATCATCAATTCAATTTCTTTATGATTGGTCAAAATCGCATTGGCTATTTTTTGCAGGAGAATAGTTTTTCCTGCCTTGGGCGGTGCTACAATCATTCCCCGCTGCCCTTTGCCCAGGGGGGATACCAGATCAATAATCCGGGTTGAAAATTCATTTGAAGTCGTCTCCAGCTTGATCCGCTGCTGCGGGTAAAGTGGAGTAAGCCCATCAAAATGCAGCCGTTTTGGTGATTCATCCGGGGGAAACCCATTAACCGCCTCCACTTTAAGCAGGGCAAAAAAGCGTTCGCTGTCTTTGGGCGGGCGTACCTGTCCGTATACCTTATCACCGGTACGCAGATCAAACTTTCTAATTTGTGAAGGGGAAACATAGATATCATCAGTACTGGGCAGAAAGCTGAACGGTCTTAAAAAACCATATCCATCAGGAAGTATCTCCAGAGAGCCAGAGGCTGAAAGCAAATCATCCGATTTGGTTAGAGCCTTCATAATTTCAAAAACCAGTTCTTTTTTTCGCAGCTTGGAATAGCCGGTTAGGTTTAAATCTCGGGCCAGGGCATATAATTCCACCATGGTCCTATTTTCCACATCGGCAATATTCAAGTTTGGTCCTCCTTCCAACGCTTTACCAGCTTCATCACCCATTCCCGGTAGCGTACCAGAATAATATACAAAACAACGGTCAGGAGTGATATAAAGATACTCATATTGATAATGGCTCCCAGCATAAAGGCCTTGGCATAGACCAGAAAGAAAGTCCATTCTGTGCCCAGGCGCGTCAACATCTGGGAATCAAATTGATAATGGGGAATAGCAACCAGATGGGAACCAACCACCAGGTTAAAATAGTAAAAGAAGGGTAACAGCACCTTAAAAAGGGTCTCTCCAACCAAGCTGGCCAAAACGCTGCTGCGGGTGATCAGTGCAAAAACGATTGCGATGGGGAACCCTAGACCCATGGTAGGCAGAAAATTGCATGCTCCACCCAGACTGAGTCCCAAAGCCACTTTAAAAGGCATGTGTTCACCAGTTAACAGAACATAGATCTTGTCGCGAATAAAATACTTCCATTCTTTAAAAGATCGTATCATCTTAATACTACCTTCAGGCCACCTTCAATATTATTACCATTATTATACCAGTCTAATTGAATTGTCTCTAAATAGTGGCTTCCGGTCAAGCATATGGATAGCCTCTATATAACGAATGGTACCCGTGGCTCCCCGCATAATCAGGGTGTAAGTTTTAGCCCGCTGTCCGGAATAACGCACCCCTTTGAGGAGATCGCCATCAGTAACCCCGGTAGCAGCAAATATTACATCATTGGAGCGCACTAAATCATCAATGGTAAGGACCTTATTCAGATCAGCGATCCCCATTTCATGACAGCGTTCAATTTCTTCGTGCGTTTCCGGCACCAGGCGGGCTTGAAAATCACCCTGCAAACAGCGCAAAGCGGCAGCTGAAATCACTCCTTCGGGTGCACCTCCAATCCCCAGCAGCATATCCACCCCGGAATCAGGATAGGCGGCGGCTACCGCCGGCGAAACATCACCATCAGTAATTAAGCGAATACGAGCACCCGCCATGCGGACCTCCTCAATAATATGCTGGTGGCGTTCACGATCCAGGATGACCACGGTTAAATCGCGAACCGATTTATCAAGAGCGTGGGCTAACTCCTTTAAATTATCTTTAACCGGAGCATCCAGACTGATGCGTCCCCGGGCTTCCGGTCCGACAGCGATCTTGTCCATATACATGTCAGGTGCATGCAGCAAGGTGCCCCGGGGGGCAATGGCCAGTACAGCAATTGCACCATTCATACCCTTGGATACTATATTTGTCCCCTCCAGGGGATCAACGGCTATATCAACAGCTGGAGCAACTCCGGTACCTACCTTTTCCCCGATGTACAGCATGGGGGCTTCATCCATTTCACCTTCACCGATAACTACGGTTCCGTCGATAGCCACGGAATCAAACATTAACCGCATGGCAGCTACTGCTGCCTCGTCGGCTGCTTCTTTATTTCCCCGTCCCATCCAACGGGCGGAAGCCAGAGCTGCGGCTTCGGTCACCCGAGCAAATTCCAGTGCCAATTCGCGTTCCATAATATTACCTCCGATTTATCGGGCTATTTTTTCCCAAATGCCTGCTGCCAATCCTGCTCAAACTTTTGGATACCGGCAGTGGTTAATGGATGGGCCAGTAATTGCATTATAACTGCATAGGGAATCGTCGCAATATGGCAGCCCATCATGGCGGCGGCTGCAACATGCTGAGGGTGTCTGATACTGGCCGCAATAACCTCAGTTTCGATAACATAATGATCATAGATCATCAAAATCTGTTCCAGGGTAGCCAATCCATCATTGCCGGCATCATCCAACCGGCCAATAAATGGGCTCACATAGCTGGCTCCGGCGCGGGCAGCCAGCAAAGCTTGATTCGGTGAAAAGATCAAGGTAGCATTAGTCGGTATCCCTTGGGTTTTGAGCTGGGCAATCACCTGCAGCCCTACTTCAGTAAGCGGTATTTTAATAACCACTTGCGGCGAAATAGCCGCCAGGTCCCTAGCCTCATTCAGCATCCCCTGGTAGTCATTGGCCAATACCTCAGCATTAACCGGGCCCTTTACCAGTGAACAAATATCAGCTATCAGCTGGTGATAATCATCGCCAGTCTTAGCTACCAGAGATGGATTGGTGGTCACCCCCGCCAGTAATCCCATTTTATTTATCCGTTTGATCTCGTCCCGATCAGCCGAATCAATGAAAATCTGCAATTTGATGCCTCCTGTCAACCAGGGCTTTAAGCTCGGCCAGAACTGCCAAACAACCGAATTTTCTCCCGAATTAAATCTACAGCAGCATCACGGGCTGGTCCTAATATCTTTCGCGGATCGATTTCACTGGCGTTTTTATCCAGAGCCTCCCGCATTCCGGCTACAAAAGCTTCTCTGATATTGGTATCGATGTTTACTTTTCGTACTCCCAGCGATATGGCCCGGGTGACCTGGTCATCCGGAACACCGGACGAACCATGAAGTACAATTGGACTGCCGGTTAATTCACGGATTTTAACCAGCCGTTCAAAATCAAGCTTAGGTTCGCCCTTATACTGTCCATGGGCAGTGCCAATAGCTATCGCCAGAGCATCGACACCGGTAGCATCATAAAATGTTTTCGCTTCCTCTGGCTCAGTATACATGGCCTCTTTATCGGTTACAAATATATGGTCTTCGGTACCGCCAATACGGCCCAGCTCCGCTTCCACCGAAATACCGAGCGGGCGGGCTACCTCAAGGACCTTGCGGGTGATAGCAATGTTCTCATCCAAAGGATATTTGGAAGCATCACACATTACCGAGGTAAACCCGGCACCAATACATTTAACTACCTGATCAAAATCTGTCCCATGGTCAAGGTGAAGGGCTACCGGAACCGGGCTGTCCTCAGCCGCTATCCGTACCATGTGAGCAATAAACTTGAGGCCGGCGTATTTAATTGCTCCCTGACTGGCCTGCATAATAACGGGGGCCTGCTCCAGCTCAGCCGCCCGAACGATGGCCTGAATAATTTCCATATTATTAGCGTTAAACGCACCCACAGCATATCCACCTCGTTCTGCCTCGGCCAGCAGAGAGGTCATCGGTACCAATGGCATATACTTTTCCTCCTTATATAATTAAAATTCATAAATGATTATTATTGGCGGGTCATTTGGGCAGGTATCATATGGGGTATCTGGCCCAAAACTATTGAGCGTTTAATTGGTCCTGGCTTTGGTCCAGGACTTCGCGTACCATATTCCTCAGGTCTATTATATCAAATGGTTTCGTAATATACTTCCTGACCCCAATTTCCAATGCTTTTTTTACTACTTCCATTTCCCCATAAGCGGTCATCATTATCACCGGAACCTCAGGGTTTCTTTTAAATATTTCCGCACATGCCTCTAATCCATTCATGTTAGGCATTTTCATGTCCATCAATATTACTTCCGGGGCAAAGTCAACTGCTTTCTGAACCGCTTCCAGGCCATCACAGGCCATACACACTTCATAACCTTCCTTACGAAACAATTCCTCTAAAAGCCGTCTTACTCCCTTTTGATCATCAGCAACCAGTATTCTGCCTTCTGCCATTTTTCCCCCACCCTCTTTAGATTTCTAGATGGACCATTGACAGGTATACCTCACCATAGGTATTCCATGCTGGCCTGCATTTTCCTGCCATTATATAGGGGGATGATAGGCCTATGACAGCTAATATTCAGTTACATAAGTAGACATCTTTTTTAATACCTCTTGCCTTCCAGGCTCACCTTGCCGAAAATAAACGCGGATAATACCTCGACTGGTAGCCGTTCGGCGAATGGGCAAGCTTACCTCATCACCGGGAATAACTCTGAAATCAGCCGGAATTTCGACAATACACATCTGCATAAATACTTTACCCCGGATAGGAAAATTCTTTCCCCGGATACGTACCATGTTTTCACCTCGGGG
>JBLNAA010000037.1:0-13209 GCA_050259135.1 Methylocystaceae bacterium
GGCCGATAGAAAAATGGGCAAATCGTTAATAACGGCCACTTAGCCAGCTTATAATCATTGAGCAATCCTGCCATCAGTTCAAATCCAATCTCTTGATCACCATGCAGGAACTCTTTCAAACCATCGGATAGTCGCTCTTTTTCGTTGTCAGTTAATAGTTTTACCAGATCTCTGAATTTAGGCTTTTCAAAAACCGAAATCATAGCTGACTGGCTGACTATTTTGCTCATGGAATCAACTATTTTATTGGGACTTTCAAATTGTTCAAGTGTAAAACTCTCCTGGGCTAGCTTGGTTAATTTTTCAGCCTTGTGCTTCTTTGCGATCTCTAACATTTGGGGATTGGAAAAACCTCCAGGATACAGTATAAGAAATTTTTCTTCTGCTTCTTGCAGTTTTGCCCGGTTCACAACTTCACCTTCCCATCATCTTTTCTGATATTTTCCATTTAGGTTCTGATTCCTTTAGACAGCAATCTGTACCACATATCAAATTAGGGGACTTAATCTATTTATAGGCTTGATAAAATCCGCTTTACACAGCACTAATGCATATGTCGGTGATGAATATCAGGGGTATGTGGGTGACTGTGTTTAATTTCTTCATGAACATGCCGGTGTGAATGAAACTCGGTGCAGTTTTCTTCATGCTGATGATTATGATGTCCGTCATTATGAGAATGCCGATGTTCGTGTTCGACCCTGGTATGGCGATGCAGGTGGGAATGATCTTCCCTGAGGATTAATATCGTACCGACAATCATAAATGGCAGAGAAATCAGGAACATGATACCTGGCAGCTCTCGGAACAAGAGCAGGGAGATAAGAGTTCCCGCGAATGGGGCCGCACCAAAGAAGCCGCTGGTTCTAGCTGCACCCAGACTTCGCATGGCCAGGATAAAGAGGATAGTACTCAGGCCATAGCTGATAAATCCCAGCAGAGCAGCTGCAACAACCGCTGTCAGTTTTGGAATGGAACACCCAATAAGCATAGCAATACACAGCGACACTGTTCCGGCTGTGATCCCCTTAATCGCCACAATTTCCAGGGGATCTTTGGCCGAGATATTTCGGGTTAAATTATTGTCCAATCCCCAGCAAATGCAGGTCAGGATAACGCCTATTGCCCCCCAGGATACCCCCCAGGTTTCGTTAGGGTCCCAGGTTAATATTATGCTGGCCAGGGCAATAAGAGCTATCGCACTCCAAACTCGCTTTCCGAGAGCCTCTTTAAAGATGAATACCGCGATTATACTGGTAGCCACGCCTTCGAAATTTAAGAGTAATGAAGCCGTAGCGGCGGGTGTTGCTTTAAGGCTAAACATCAAGCTGATGGGGGCGGCAACTCCTCCACAAAGAATAGCCCCAATCAGCCATGGCACATCTAAGGTAGTAAGGCCTGCTTCCTTTGAGGCCAGTCCAGCGATCTGGTTCTGAAAATATCGGAAAATGAAGAGTCCAAAACCACAGCCAAGATATAGCAGGGCGGCTAAAAGCACCGGGCTGATATCATTTAACAACAGCTTGGCCAGAGGAGAACTGGCACCAAAAAGTACAGCCGCCAATATTGCCTGAATTTTAGGGTATATTGCAGTACCCTTCACTGGTTTTGCTCCTTTAAAGACCTCTTCTACTGCTCATTGTAATCTATTCTCTCTCTAAAAGGCGGCTTCGAGCAGATAATACTATGGGATTATACGGAAGTGTAAAATGCATTTTATACCCTCAATATGAGTACAATCCCCAATATAGTGATATATTACTTAAATAGTGAAAGGAGACCTGTACATGACCGACTCCATTCAAAAAATCCATACATTTTTTATGTTTACTGGACAGGCTGAAGCTGCCATGAATTATTATATTTCCTTGTTTAATAATTCAAAGATTATTGATATTTCTTATTACGGTGCGAATGAAGAGGGTTCAGAAGGCACCGTCCGTCTGGCCAGGTTTGCTTTAAAAGGGCAGGAGTTCCTTTGCATCGACAGCAGCATATCCCACGCATTTACCTTTACCCCATCCATTTCCCTGTATGTAACCTGTGAAAACGAAGCTGAAATTGACTCCTGCTTTGCAGCTTTGTCCCAAAAAGGCGTTGTTCTTATGCCTTTAGGTGTTTATCCTTTCAGCCAGAAATTCGCCTGGGTTCAAGATAAATTCGGGGTATCCTGGCAATTGACGCTGTAAACAAGCGAAGATACGTTCTACTTTGCTTTATTTCTCACTTAACCGGGCCACCGGAACCGCCAGTCCCATTTTCCCATATTATGGTTACCACAGAGTGGTAATCATAAGGAGTGGCCCACCGTGGGAAATATAAAACCTCAGTCAGCTCCCCTTAATCCAGCTTTTGAAAAATACACCAAAGCCAATTCAGGTAATATCAAGACCAGCGCCATTAAGAAGCATGGCACCGGTTACATTCCGCCCCCGGTTGATTTATCGCACGTGAAAGAAAGCCAGAATGTTGCCGTCGAGGCTCAGGCTTTTCCCGCCCATTACGATTTACGGGAACATGACAAGGTCACTTCGGTTAAGGATCAGGATCAGACGGGAACCTGTTGGATTTTTGCTACTTACGGATCACTAGAATCTTATTTGATGCCCGGCCAGCCTCACAATTTTTCTGAGCAAAGCATGAAAGACCTGCTTTCCTCCAGTTGCCCCCAGGGATTTGATCGCGGTTACAATGCCGGAGGCAATGAATTCATGTCCACCGCTTATCTGGCCCGCTGGAGCGGTCCGGTGCTGGAAAGGGACGACCCCTTTAACCCTGACACCGGGGGCTATTGTACTCAGTTTCCAGTTAATAAGCATGTGCAGCGGGTAGTCTTTATTCCCCCGCGCAGCAGTTTTACCAGCAACAGCATTATAAAGAATACGATCATCAAATATGGCGCCATGTTAAGCAGCATGTATATGAATGAAACCGCTTATTATCGCGCCAGCACTGCCGCCTATTATTATTACGGTACGCGTGATACCAACCATTGTATAGATATTATCGGCTGGGATGACAATTACAGCCGCAATAATTTTAGGCGCCGACCACCGGGCAATGGGGCCTTTATTGCCAAAAACAGCTGGGGTACCGACTTTGGCAAAAAGGGGTATTTTTATATCTCCTACTTCGATACCCGAATCGGACTGGAGAACGCCATGTATAACAGCGCTCAATCCCCCGGCAACTTTAAGCGGATTTACCAATATGACCCCCTGGGCTGGACGGCAACAATTGGATACAGTTCCCCTACTGCCTGGTTTGCCAACCTGTTTCGGGTAGCTGCCACCGAAAAATTGCGGGCCGTAAGTTTTTATACTACCGGTTTGCAAACATCTTACACCATCTACATTTACACCGGAGTTCAAGCCAGCAAGCCACGAAGCGGAACCTTGAAGTTAAAACAATCCGGTTCGATTAATTATCCGGGCTTTTATACCGTTAACCTGTCCTCCCCGGTTCAACTAACCAGCGGTTCGCGCTATTCAATCGTAGTCAAGGTTAATACCCCTGGGTCAATTTACCCGATAGCGACAGAAATGCCTATCTTTGATTACAGCAGCAAGGCCCGGGCTCAAGCCGGTCAAAGCTTTATCAGCAGCAATGGAACTAACTGGGATGACACTACTACCTTTTTTCCCAACACCAATGTATGTTTAAAAGGATACAGTCGCTAAAGACCAGGGCAGCCGGAGGAGATCCTTTGGCTTTCTGTTGCACTAATAAATTAAGGCAGCTATTTTTGTTACACCTAAACCATCAGCAATGAAGAATCCTGCCAACTACCATGTGGGCAATAGCAGGGCACCTTAACCATCTTCATACCTCGTCAAAGCAATCTGTCAGCGGTGGCTGACGGGTTGCTTTTCATTTTTCAATAATATAGTGAAATATACTACCGCCAAATAAATTGTCGTTCCTTAGAGGAAAATTGCCATTTTGTCAGAATATTATAAAATAAATGCGTGACTGAAGGGGACGTGGCTTATATGAAATTTAAGACCAAGTTAATACTCATTGTCTCAGGATTAATGGTGGTATTCTTATCTTCAATTTCTGTTTTAGGTTACTATTCATCTCAAAAAGTGCTCGTTGAACAGATTAACCAAAACATGAGCCTGTTGGTTGAAAGACATGCCCTGGAAATGGATAATTGGTTGGTTGCCAAGTCGATAACCGTCGGGGCAGCTGGTTCGACACTTACTAATACTGGTGCAAGCGGAGTAGTTGACGCTAAAATTCTGCAGTATTTCAAAAACGAGCAAGGGTTCTCCGATATGTACATAGGTTTTGCCAATAGGAGCTTTATCAGCGGAACTGGTTGGATACCGCCAGCGGATTACGTTCCGTCTTCCCGGGGATGGTATAAAACAGCCATAGAGAAAAATAAGTTAACATTTTCTGATCCCTATCTGGACATGACTACCAACCAGTTTGTAGTGGCAGCCGTTGCTCCCTTTAAAGATAGCACTGGCAATGCTTGCGGGGTTATTGGGGCAGATATACCATTGGCTGCGCTGATTGACCAAAGTAATAAATTAAGTTTCAACGGAGTTGGCCATGCCATTCTAATTGATAATAATGGTTATATATTGAGCCATCCCAACAAGAAGTTAGTTTCCAAAGAAGGCTTAAAAGAACCCACCGTTAAAGATACTATTGGCAAGATCATGGGCAAAGATCATGGCCAATTTGTTACCGATGACAACGGGGTTGATTCGATACTGGTTTTCAAGAAACTTCCCTCTACTAATTGGGTATTAGCAATTGAGGCTCCTAAAAATGTACTGTTTGCCCCGTTAAGAACAGCAAAAATAACCTACATTATTTTTGATATAATTGGTATTCTTATTGCAACCTTAATTGCTTTATTAATTGCCAATAAAATAACCAAACCAATGACGGAATTCACCAAAAAGGCCTTGGAAATTGCCGCAGGCGACCTCACAGTCCAGGTAAAGGTGACGGGCACGGATGAAATTGCTGAGACTTCAAATGCCTTTAACCACATGAGTGAAGGTCTTCGGAATTTAGCTATTAAAATTCAGGGGACAAGCACTTTACTGAATAGTACTTCCAAAGGCATACAGGTTGTCTCCCAGGAAGCCGGGCATACTTCTGAGCAAATCTCCCTGACCATTAATGAATTGGCAAATGGAGCCGGGCATCAGGCAGAATCCGTCCAACATGGAGCTGAAATGATTGCTAACATGGAACGGGAAATTAATTTGATTGCTGAGAACACATCTAAGTCCGTAGTAACCGTGGATCGGGTTCAATCTTCGGTAGCCGCAGGTTCCAGGGCAATAGCCGATCAATCGGAAATCATGAAGGAAAACAGTCAGGCTACCAATGAAGTTGGACAGTCTATTTTGGCGCTTGACGATAAATCAAAACGAATTGGGCAGATTGTGGATTTAATCAGCAGTATTGCTGATCAAACCAATTTATTGGCCTTAAATGCAGCAATCGAAGCAGCCCGTGCCGGCGAACAGGGAAGAGGCTTTGCGGTTGTAGCAGACGAAGTAAGAAAACTTGCGGAACAATCAGCTGAATCCAGCCATGAAATTGCCAGACTGATTCAGGAGATTCAAACCGGTGCATCCAATGCCGTAAACCAGATGAAAAAAGCTGAAAATACCGTAAATCGGCAGGAACAAGCGGTTATCAATGCTAAAAATCATTTTGAACAAATCCATAATGCGGTTCAGGAAATAGTTTTTCAAATTCAGGAAATTGCTGCTTCTGCTCATCAGTTAGAAACACACGCTAAAAATGCATCAGGGGCAATCTCCAACATAGCTGCCATTACCGAAGAAACAGCTGCCTCGACCCAGGAGGTTGCAGCTTCATCGCAGGAACAGACAGCATCTGTGATGGAAATATACAGTCAAACTGAAAAACTGGTTAAAGAGGCAGAAGATCTCGCTCAGATTGTTCAGAGCTTTAAAATTTAATAAATAATCGGGAATGATACACCTAGGGGGCAGATGATTGAATCGTTCGTCTGCCCCCTTTAAATTTTATTTCCCAGTTTTTTCGCTTTGTTCATACCCGGTATGAGGAATTCAGGTTAAGATGTTCGGAGACTATGGATATTGTAATCCCTTTATTTTAAACTTGGCTTAAAACATTTATCTTTTTAAGATAAGGAGAGCAGCCATTGTCAGAGAAAAACGTGTCCTTACCTGACCTGAACAGACTTCGCCTCAGCCTGCAGGCTGAATGTAAAAATTGCTTCGGTCTCTGCTGCGCCGCCCTGTACTTTTCAGCGTCCGAAGGCTTTCCGCAGGATAAGAAACCAGGTCAGCCCTGTTTTAACCTGCAGCCGGACTTTCGCTGCCAGGTTCATCAGCACCTTAAAGAACACGGCTTCAAAGGCTGCCTGGCATTTGACTGCTGCGGTGCTGGCCAAAAGGTTGCCCAGGTTAGCTTCGGCGGTTTTAACTGGCGGGAGAAACCAGAGTCAGCAGAGCAGATGTTCGAGATATTCCTGATTATGCGCCAGCTCCATGAACTGCTCTGGTATCTGACTGAAGCGTTAATGCTGCCCGCTTCTGCTCCTATCCACCAGGAACTAAAATCTATGCTGGAAGAAATTGATCGTCTCACCCACCTTAGTCCTGCTTCTCTCCTCAAGCTGGACCTGGCAGGACAGCAAGCTGCGGTTAATGTTTTGCTGAAGCAAACTTGTGACCTGCTACAGACCCGAGCCAATCCCAGAAAAAAGGTTGGCTCCCGGCGTTCGAAATATCTGGGACCCTGTGCGGACTTAATTGGAGCTGACCTTACCAAAAGAGATCTGCGAGGAGCAGATTTGGCTGGTGCTTACCTTATTGCAGCCAACCTCAGCGGGCTTGATCTCGGCGGGACAATTTTTATCGGGGCTGATTTGCGAGATGCTGATCTAAGCGGGGCCGACCTCAGCCAGAGTATCTTTCTAACCCAGTTCCAGGTTAATACGGCTCTAGGCGATGATAGCACTAAATTACCTGTATCTATCATTCGGCCTGCCCACTGGGTTCAGCACAAACTGCCCCCCAATACCTGATTTGGAGACAGTCAAAGGTTCTGCTATGGCTGACCTCATTCCATAAGAAATGAATTAAACAGTAGGGGTAACCGATTATGAAAATAAGATCCGCATTGGCAGAGGATGCCTTAACCATCAGCCAAATACACGCCTCCAGCTGGAAAGCAGGGTATCGAGGCATAGTTCCTCAGCAATATCTGGATGACCTATCCGATCAATACTGGGTAACACTTTTTCAAAAAGCAATAACCGAAGACCTTTTTCAAGTGAAGCTAATCTTAGAAGACAACATCCCGGTTGGATGTATTTCTTACGGTAAGGCCAGAGATAAAAAGCTATCATCCTGGGCCGAGATTATCGCCCTTTATATCCACCCCAATTATTTTAGAAGGGGCTACGGGCAAAGATTATTAAATACTGCCTTCGAAGAATTGAAAAGCAATAGCTACAAAAGTTGTTATTTATGGGTACTGAAAGAAAACACAAATGCACGCTATTTTTATGAAAAGAATGGTTTTCATTGCAGCAGCGACGAAAATAACGTGGAAGTAGCCGGAGAAAAGTTAATAGATGTAAGATATATTATTAATTTTGAATAGTATATGATTTATAGCTGTACAAGACTATTAATAAAATAATAACCATACCGCTGCAGGCCAAAAATCCCATTCTGGCACCGAAGGCATGGGTTATTGCTCCGGCATAAAGATTGCCTATCGGGGTGGAGCCCGCAAAAACCAGGGAGTAAACACTCATTACCCGTCCGCGGTATTCATTATTGGCATTAAGCTGGAGGGTTGAATTAGCCATTGAGGTAAAGGATATAAAAAACAAACCAGTAAAGGCCAAACCAAGGGCTGTCAGCCAATAAACTCGGGTTATTCCGGTAAGTAACAGGGAAACTGCTATAACCCCCGGCAGTATCCTGAAGATTTTTTTCGGGAGCCCGTTTTTACTGATAGCGGCAACCGTCATTGCTCCGATAAATGAGCCCACCCCCATAGAAGACATGAGAAAACCGAAACCGGTTTCATTCTGGTTTAAAACCTCTTTCGCAAAAACCGGAACCAGCACACTGAAGTTCATAGCAAAAGTACCGAGGATGGAAATTAACAGGATTGTGTTGATCAAGACTGGGTTTTGTCCTATATAATGGAGCCCCTCTTTTATATTAGTAATTATATGGGTATCCTTTGATTCCCCCTGGGGGGGAGGAGACGGATGAATAAAAAAGAGGCTGATCAGCACCGCAGCAAAGCTTACTGAGTTGATGAGGAAGCAGGGGGCTATCCCAACATATCCCATAAGAAGGCCAGCTACTGCCGGACCTATTACGCGGGCACCATTAAATACTGCTGAGTTTAGAGCAATCGCATTCATTAAATCGTTTTTACCAACCAGCTCAATGATGAAAGACTGGCGAGCCGGCATATCCAGGGTATTTACCAAGCCTAAAGCGGTTGCTGATATCAATATGTGCCAGTATTGAACCCTGCCTGTCCATACCAATATGGCGAGTGCCAGGGTAATTACCAATGAAGCTGATTGGGTAAAAACAATGATATGCTTTTTTGACAGCCGGTCAATGACTGCTCCGGCAAACAGAGAAAAAAGCAGCACGGGGGTAAACTGCAGTGCTCCAACTATACTCAACAGCAAAGCTGATTTGGTCAGGGTATAAACCAGCCATGGCTGGGCGATGTTCTGCATCCAGGTTCCTACCAGGGAGACACACATACCAAACCAGTAATATCGGAAATTCTTATGCTTTAAGGCACTAAAGGGGTTATTTAATCTCTTTACTTGTTCACTCATTAGTTGTTTTTCCACTTCCGATAGTTAATACTCTATTCCTTGAAACTGCTTCAGTCCTTTAAAGGTTGTCACTTTGGTCAGGAAGCCTGACGAGCTCAGGACCGCTCCTGTCCAATCTCCCTGATTATTATATATAAAAACAGCATAAATCTTATCCGTTTTAACTTATTTCTTTGATAACTACTTTACAGTATGATGCGGCACGTAACGTAACTGTCTATTGTTACCAATCTATCTTTATAGAATTGGTATCTCCCATAAATAAGGTATTCCCCCTTAACCTCGGGCAAATCAGCCATTACATGGCTTTATCTAACTATAATTTAGTCCGTTATCAAAGCCTTCCAG
Source organism: Methylocystaceae bacterium (assembly GCA_050259135.1). Lineage (GTDB taxonomy): Bacteria > Bacillota > Syntrophomonadia > Syntrophomonadales > JBLNAA01 > JBLNAA01. Next base: position 9,200 of record JBLNAA010000037.1, read on the forward strand.
CTTTCTCTGCACCGTCAGATCGAATATTACCGTTTTGCTGGGAGAAAATAAACCAGGTCAAAAGATCGGCAAGAAAGGTTACTAAAATGGTCGATGCTGGCAGTACGGCCGCAGCCAATAAAAAGCAACGTCTGACTTCTCTGGATGCGCTTCGTGGCTTTGATATGTTTTGGATAATCGGCGGGAGTTCAATAGCAACTGGCCTGGTCAATTTAAACCTGCCCTGGAGCCGCCCGGTCGCTTATCAGCTTTCCCACTCCCCCTGGAATGGGTTTACTTTTTATGATCTTATCTTTCCTTTATTCGTTTTTATCACCGGGGTTTCCGCGGTTCTCTCCCTGCAAAAAAGGTTAGTCAACAACCAGCGGACGGACTTGATAAAGCATATCCTTAAACGAACAATTCTTCTCTTCCTGGTAGGAATCATTTATTATGACCAGCTCATCCCCTTTAGTCTGGCCAACATACGTATTGCAGGAGTTCTGCAGCGAATAGCTATCTGTTATCTAATATGCTCTCTGTTGATTATTTACACCCGGCCGCGTTTTCAATTAAGCCTGGTAATAATCATCCTGATTGGCTATTGGGCAGCTATGAAATATATACCGGTTCCTGGTCATGGTGCCGGGGTATGGACGATAGAAGGCAATCTGGCCCGTTATGTCGACAGCAAATGGCTTCCCGGCCGGCTTTTCTATGGCAGTTGGGATCCCGAGGGTATACTGACCACCATACCGGCTATCGCAACCTGTTTGCTGGGGGTTTTAACCGGTTACTGGTTTATGGCTGATCATTGGTACAAGGGTAAAATCTTGAGTGCTGAACAACGTGCCTGGTACCTGTTCGCTGCCGGAATAATGCTGATGTTATTGGGTACTTTGCTTAGCTCGTTCTTCCCTATCAACAAGAAGCTCTGGACCAGTTCTTTTGTTTTGCTCACCGGTGGACTTTCCTGTATGTTACTGGCTTCCGCTTATTGGCTGGTAGACATCAAAGGATACCGTATCCCGGCCTTTCCTTTTCTGGTAATCGGGATGAATTCTATATTTATTTATTTTGCAGTAAGGTTTGTGCCGTTCAATCGGATTGCCAGTTGGGTAACCGGAATAGGCCATCTGACTTTCCTGGGAAGAAGCCAGGCCCTTATTGCTGCATTAATCGAGCTTTCACTGGAGGGGTTATTACTTCTATACCTCTACCGAAAAAGAGTTTTCATTCGCCTATAAGCCACCTTTACTGGCTTGCCAGATTATCCCGTGTCAGTTATTGAATAGTTCTTTAGAGCTTAAAAAAAAATATTTCTATCTAATTATTGAACAGGGGGATAAATGATGCAAAGTTCATCATGGGAAGGCTTTAATCCGGGAACTTGGTCTGAAGAGGTTAACGTCCGCGATTTTATTCAACTTAACTATAAACCCTATCTTGGAGATGGAGATTTTCTGCAGCCGACATCTCAGCGTACCGCCCGCCTTTATGAAAAGTTAAAGAAACTCCTGTGGGAGGAGCATGAAAAGGGCGGGGTCTACGATATTGATACCCATACTATTGCTTCTATAACCAGCTATGCTCCCGGTTATATAGATAAAGAACTGGAGTGTATAGTCGGATTACAAACAGATAAACCATTGAAAAGAGCGGTTATGCCGATGGGAGGTATCAGAGTAGTCGAAGCTGCCCTGGACCACTATGGTTACTCTATGGATCCGGATATTGAAATGATTTACACCCACTATCGCAAGACCCATAACCAGGGAGTATTTGACGCTTACAGCCCGGAAATTCGTTTGGCCAGAAAAGCAGGGATAATAACCGGTCTACCAGATGCTTACGGTCGGGGACGAATAATTGGAGACTATCGCCGGATAGCCCTATATGGAGTTGATTTCCTGATCGAGGATAAAAAGAAGCAGTTCGCTCATTTGGATTATGCCGAGCTGAATGAAGACACCCTCCGGGTGCGCGAAGAAATTACCGAACAAATAAGGGCTTTGATTGAGCTAATGGAAATGGCAGAATCATATGGATTTGATATATCCAAACCAGCCCGGAATGCCCGGGAAGCAGTACAGTTCACCTATTTCGGCTATCTGGGAGCGGTAAAGGAGCAGAATGGTGCGGCCATGAGTTTGGGCCGGGTATCCACTTTCCTCGATGTTTATTTTGAACGTGACCTGATTCGCGGGGATCTTACTGAAGAGATGGCCCAGGAGTTGGTTGACCAGTTTGTTATTAAACTGCGGATGGTCCGCTTTTTGCGTACCGCCGATTATAATGACCTGTTTTCCGGGGATCCGGTATGGGTTACCGAAGCTATCGGCGGGATGGGGATTGACGGACGCCCACTGGTGACCCGTAACTCATTCCGTTTCCTGCACACCTTAAAGAATCTGGGGCCGGCACCTGAGCCCAACTTAACGGTTCTCTGGTCAGAAAACCTACCCCAGAATTTCAAGGAATTTTGTGCCCAGAATTCGATTGATTTCAGTTCGATACAATATGAGAATGATGATCTGATGCGTCCCTACTGGGGAGACGATTATGCTATTGCCTGCTGTGTATCGGCCATGCGGGTCGGTAAACAGATGCAGTTTTTCGGAGCCCGGGTTAATCTAGCCAAAGCACTGCTTTATGCGATCAATGGCGGCAAAGATGAACTGCTGGGTATCCAGGTCACCCCCCAGTTAAAGCCAATTACGGCTGATGTACTGGAATTTGAGGAATTGTGGAGCAGATATAATCAGGTTCTGGAGTGGTTAGCCAGTACCTATGTCAAGACCATGAACATCATTCACTACATGCATGACAAATATGACTATGAACGCCTGGAATTTGCACTGCATGATCTGGAGATTTATCGTACCATGGCATTTGGTATAGCCGGTTTGTCAGTGGCGGCTGATTCCCTATCAGCGGTTAAATATGCCAGGGTTAAGGTGATTCGCAATAAAGACGGGCTGGCTGTTGATTTTAACATCGAAGGCGATTACCCGGCCTTTGGCAATAATGATGACCGTGTCGATCAACTGGCAGTCCTGATTCAAAAGACCTTTATGAACAAACTCAGAAAGCATCCCACCTATCGTAATTCAGTCCCTACCATGTCCATTTTGACAATTACTTCCAATGTGGTTTATGGAAAGAAGACCGGCAGTACCCCCGATGGGCGCAAAGCCGGTGAGCCATTTGCGCCGGGTGCCAATCCGATGCATGCCCGCGATCGCCGGGGAGCATTGGCTTCCATGGCTTCAGTGACCAAACTTCCTTACCATTATGCATTGGACGGCATTTCCTATACCTTCTCGATTGTTCCGACTGGTTTAGGCAAAGAAGAACCTGCTCGTGCCCGTAACCTGGTAACCCTGATTGATGGTTATTTTAATAAAGGCGGGCAGCATGTAAATGTAAATGTCCTGGAACGGGAAACCCTTATTGACGCCATGGAACACCCAGAAAAATACCCTCAGCTTACCATCCGGGTATCTGGTTATGCAGTGAATTTTATAAAACTAACCCGGGAACAGCAGCTGGATGTCATTAACCGTACATTCCACAGCGTAATCTAGAGACCCGAGTATCATCGATATTCCCCCATTGGGAAAGCGGTAAGGGAAATGGAGGATAGCCATTGCAAACCGAAGGATATATCCACTCTATTGAAACCTTCGGTACCCTCGATGGTCCCGGGGTTAGATATGTAGTATTTATGCAGGGCTGCACCATGCGGTGTGCTTTCTGCCACAATCCAGATACCTGGCGGCTGCATGGCCGACTGGTTACCGTTGATTGGCTGGTAGAAGATATCAAGAATTATGTACCATTTTTCAGATCAGGCGGTGGTGTCACTTTTTCCGGTGGGGAACCCTTACTGCAGGCAGATTTTCTCTCGGTATTATTTCGCCGCCTGGCCTATCTCAATATTCATAAGGCTATCGATACCGGCGGGTCAGTAACCGTAGAGAAAGCGAAAGACCTATTAGCTTTAACTGATCTGGTAATACTTTCTATCA